>CANGBH010000111.1 GCA_947451935.1 Chitinophagaceae bacterium | reverse complement strand
TTGCTTTCACTTAAGAAAAAAATGGGTGGCATAAACGAACTCAAAGCCAGCTTAATATCTGGCGGATTAATGATTTTCTTTTTGTTTGTAGGAGAAAAATTTCTAGGTGTATTAGGCGTAGATGTGAAATCATTTGCCGTAGGTGGTTCGATTGTAATTTTTATTCTTGGGCTAGAAATGGTATTAGGAATTGAATTTTTCAAAGGTGATGGTGATGCGAAATCAGGCACAGTCGTGCCGATTGCCTTTCCACTCATTGCTGGTTCGGGTACATTGACCACCATAATTTCACTTCGTGCAAACTACAGCGAATGGCCTGTGTTGATAGGTATCTTAGTTAACGTTATTTTTGTCTACCTCGTTTTACACTCACTTGATTTTATAGCTAAAATACTGCGTCCAGAAGGCATGTTAGCCGTACGAAAATTCTTCGGTGTGGTTCTTCTTGCTATTGCCGTAAAAATCTTCGCGAGCAATGTTGGGGGATTAATAAAGTAAAAACCTACGCCTCGTCGTCTTTTATATCAGCTATGATATCTGGCAATATTTTTGGCGCTTCCACAGCGGAGATGCTTTCTACGTCACGAAGTTGTCGCTGAATAGCCCTTGTCCTTGTTCCAGCAATATCATCTAATTGACCTAAGCCCATTTGAATATTTTTTTGTGCCTTCTCCAACAAGCCACCAAATGTTTCAAACTCCTTCTTTACTGACCCTAGCACCTTCCATACCTCACTGCTTCTCTTTTGTAACGCAAGCGTTCTAAAGCCCATCTGAAGGCTATTCAATATGGCGACTAAGGTCGTTGGACCAGCAACGGTGATTTTGAATTCATCCCTAAGTTGATCAACCAATGCACTTCGCCTAATCACCTCAGCATAGATACTTTCGAAGGGAAGAAAAAGAATGGCAAAATCTGTAGTATTTGGCGGATCGATATATTTATCCCTAATATCCTTCGCCATTTTTTTAATGGTACTTTCAAGATTTTTGCTCGATACTTCAATTTCCTCAGCAGATCCAGTATCGTATGCACTTAGCAATTGCTCATAAATATCTTTAGGGAATTTCGCGTCAATCGGCAGATAGACGATACTACTTTCATCCTCACTTCTACCTGGCAGCTTTATGGCAAATTCAACTGGATCAGAACTTCCTGCTTTTGTTCGAACGTTAGCATCGTATTGAGTTGGTGCTAAAATTTGTTCAAGCAACATAGCCAATTGAACCTCTCCCACATTTCCTCGGAGTTTTACATTACTAAGCACCTTTTTCAATCCCCCTACATCAGAGGCGATATTTTGCATCTCACCCAAGCCCTTTTGAACACTCTCCAATTGTGTACCCACCATAGCGAATGATTGGGTAAGCCTATCATTCAATGTCTTTTGCAGTTTTTCCTCAACTGTTTCGCGCATTTGATCCAATCGCTTTTCCGTTGTATCAACTAACTTAGTTTGCTTTTCCTCTAGCTGTGCAAACTTCTCTCGTTGTAAGTCATTGAAGGATTTGACGTTCTTATCAAAGTTCTCAGCAAAAATTTTGAACGACTTTTCAATAACATCCCTAAGGTCTTTGTTCTTCTCTTCTATTTTATTGATTAAGCTTTCTAGTTTATCCGTTTGATATTTACTTGTTTGATCCAATGAAAGTTTGAGTTCACTTCTATTCTCTCTTGCAATTTTGTCATTTTCCTCTCTGTTAATTCTAAAGTCTTCCCGTAATGCATTCTCAATGCGTAACAACGATTTTTCCAACTCCTCTACCTTACGCTCTATACTACCTAACCCATTCTCGGATTTTTTAAACAACATGACAAGCAACAAAACACACGCTACTCCCAACAAAATAGTATTCAAGATAATGAGCATAAATCAACAATTATGGTACAAAGATAGCCGACCTTACCTGATTCTATTGGAGGGGATAATAGACTATCGCTATTAAATTTATCCACAAGACAGACTAAGCCACTTAATCAGTCTCATTTTCCATGAAAATTAATATATGTTGTATCTTTTAAGCCTGTTTTAAAACATAAAACAGGAAAAAACCAAAACTTATAACATGGGAGTGCTTTTTGGCGTATTATTTCACCTTATTGGAGGAGTTGCATCCGGAAGTTTTTACATGCCTTTCAGTAAAGTGAAAGGTTGGAAATGGGAAAGCTATTGGATAGTTGGCGGCCTATTTTCTTGGTTGATAGTACCGCCAGTTGCAGCGTACCTAACAATCCCTGAATTTGCCGAAATCATTTCATCCACCAACCATACTGTTCTTTTTTTTACATTTCTAATGGGATTACTTTGGGGTATTGGCGGACTTACTTACGGATTAGGAGTTCGTTATCTCGGTATGTCATTAGGAAACTCTGTTGTCCTAGGCTTTTGCTCTGCATTTGGAGCATTGGTTCCATCAATATACTATAATATTTTTCCGAAGGAAGGAAAGACAAGTTTGACTGACTTGCTTTCCAACACAGGTGGACAGCTTGTGATTCTAGGTGTAATCGTTTGCTTAACTGGCATCTTTATCTCAGGAAAGGCGGGCATGATGAAAGAAAAAGAACTTCCTGATGAAAAGAAAAAAGAAACAGTCAAAGAATTCAATATCAAAACCGGACTATTTGTAGCGATTGTTTCAGGTATACTTAGTGCCTGCTTTAACTTCGGTATAGAAGCAGGAAAACCTATGGCAGAAAAAGCGGTTGAGCTTGGCTTTAATCCTCTGTTTCAAAATAACGTGACCTATGTTGTTTTGTTATGGGGTGGCCTAACTACCAATATCATTTGGTGTATTATATTGAATACTAGAAATAAATCATTCAGCGATTATACCAACAAGAACACACCACTATTCAACAACTACTTCTTCTCTGCTATTGCAGGAACTACGTGGTTTTTGCAATTCTTTTTTTACGGAATGGGAGAAAGTAAATTAGGTAATGGAGCAAGTTCATGGATCTTACATATGGCCTTTATCATACTCGTTTCAAATCTTTGGGGAATAGTATTAAAAGAGTGGAAGGGAACATCAGCAAAAACAATCAGAACTATTATCCTTGGCATACTCACGATCATAGCTTCAGTGATCATTGTTGGCATTGGAAATGCAATCAAATAAGATATTTAGCACTGCTTATCAATGAATTAATCGAAAAATAAAGTTTTACTTTGCTAAGCATAAATTAATTACTCATATTAACATCAAATTATATCAACCAATGAATTTCAAAAACGTCTCTTATCTCTGGAATGAACAAGATGCAGAAAAAATTAAACATGATGAAGTTGCCCTATTAATATACAGATCTAATTTATTAGGTGCAGATTTACGCCTTACTAATTATGGCGGCGGAAACACATCGTGTAAAGTGATTTCCAAAGACCCATTGACAGGTTCTGAAACAGAAGTGATGTGGGTTAAAGGTTCCGGCGGTGATTTAGGCACATTAAAAAAGAGTGGATTGGCTGCATTATATACAGAAAGATTAAGAAGCCTCACCAATGTATACCGTGGGATTGAACACGAAGATGAAATGGTTGCATTATTCAATCACTGCATATTTGATTTGGAGTCAAAAGCCCCATCCATAGATACTCCACTACATGGATTTCTGCCTTTTAAACACATCGATCATCTTCATCCTGATGCAGCCATTGCTATTGCCGCATCTAAGGACGGAGAGCAAATAACCAAAGAACTTTTTGGCGGAAAAATCGGTTGGGTTGGATGGCAAAAACCAGGATTTGACCTTGGTCTGCAATTGAAAAAATGCCTAGATGAAAACCCAGGAATTCGCGGAATCATGCTAGGTTCTCATGGACTATTTACATGGGGGGATACTGCATATGAATGCTATATTAATTCATTAGAGGTTATAGAACAATGCGCAGAATTCATCAATTCTAAAATAGCAGGTAAAACAACGTTTGGTGGACAAAAAATCAGTTCATTGGAAGCTGCCAAACGAATTGAGCAAGCTGCAGAAATTGCTCCAATTCTAAGAGGTTTATGTTCATCACAACAAAAAATGATTGGACATTTTACAGACGATGAACGAGTATTGGAATTTATCAACTCGAATGATTTAAACAGATTAGCACCATTGGGAACAAGCTGTCCAGATCATTTTCTTAGAACAAAAATCAGTCCACTTATCTTACCACTTCTTCCATCAGAGGACTTAAGTGATACTGCATCAATAAAATCAAAATTGATTCCTGAATTCGAAGCATACCGAAAAATGTATGCTGAATATTACAATACATGTAAACATTCGAATAGCCCTGCAATCCGTGATGCAAACCCAGTTGTATTGTTATATCCAGGTGTTGGAATGTTCACGTTTGCAAAAGATAAACAAACAGCACGGGTTGCATCAGAGTTCTACATCAATGCCATTAATGTGATGAAAGGATCAGAAGCGATTTCATCCTATACTTCACTTCCAAGACAAGAAGCATTCAATATCGAGTATTGGTTACTTGAAGAGGCCAAACTCCAACGGATGCCAAAACCTAAAGCATTATCCGGAAGGGTTGTATTGGTGACAGGCAGTGCTGGCGGAATTGGAAAAGGAATTTCAAAGAAATTTGCGGATGAAGGTGCATGTGTAATCTTAAATGATAATGATCAAAATCGACTAAACAGTGCTGCTGAAGAGTTTAATGCTAAATACGGCAAGGATGTATTTACAACAGCATTGGTTGATGTAACAAAAAAAGAAACGATCAATCAAGCCTTTAATACCGCAGCTTTATATTTTGGTGGTATAGACATTATCGTGAATAATGCTGGTATATCCATTTCCAAACCCGTTGAAGATCATACAGAAAAAGACTGGGACTTACTATATGATATTCTTGTAAAAGGTCAATTTTTAGTTACACAATCAGGTGTAAAAGTCCTTCGCAAACAAGGCTTTGGTGGGGATGTAATAAACATAGTTAGTAAAAATGC
>CANGBH010000110.1 GCA_947451935.1 Chitinophagaceae bacterium | reverse complement strand
TCTCCCATTCTGCCTTTATCATTTGAACTAGCAATTTGCGCTTTACCAGTAGTAATATTAACAACTGTTCCATAGCTAGAAATAGCATAATTCGTTTTATCAGCGAAATAAGGATCGCCAGCTGAATTTACCTCATCTAGGCTAGTTAAGACACGTTGTCCCCATAGTACACCAAGGTTTTCGCCTTGTCTTAAGGCATAAGAACCTTTGATTACTGGCTGGCCTAAGTAAGTTGAAACAACTTGTGTTTTAGGATTAGAGAACCTATAACCAAAGTTCCATCCAAAATTCCTTGACTTAAATACCGCTACGTCCAAAGAAACTTCCATTCCTTTAGATTTCAAGTTTACAACGTTATCAACTTGACCACCTGCACCAAATGAAATTGGAGCTGGAGCAGCATCAATTACGTCTTTACTTTCTCTCTTGTAATAGTTGTATGTTAAACCAATTCTTCTTAGCCATTGGTCGTTAATTTTAGGAGTAACTACTACATCAGATCCAATTTCAAGTTCGGTTGTTACCTGTACTTTCAATGCTGGGTTGTTCAATGTTCCTGGAATTTGAAGGTAAACCCCTGTTCCAGCGTAGTTTCCTGAAGATACTGTACTTTGTCTTTGGTAAGCACCTGGTTGAACACCCGCCTCACCATAAGCACCACGTACTTTCAATTCAGAAATCAAGTTTGATTTGAATAGTTCTGACAAACGGAAGTAAACGTTACCTCTTGGGAAGTTGAACGGAGTGCTACCCTGTCCGAATGCTGAAGAATAGTCAGATCTATATGTAAATCCAAGACCTGCTAATTTACCCCAGTCAATCATTTGGTTGATCATTGCGCCATAAGTAACAAACTCATACGCACCTTCACTACCTGTTCTATTGCTTGTATTCGCAATACTTACAGGAGGGAAAGTTGGTAATTCTGTACCATAGATCCAGAAATTATGGCGTTGGTCTTTTCTCCAGTCATAAGAAACTTGTGTTACAGTAGTAACTGGAATATTTAATTTGAAATCTTTTTGAAAGTCTGTTTTAACAATCAAGCTCGCCAAAGAGTTTTGGTATGTGCTTCTATTATAGCCAGTATAAACAGAACCTTTAGGTTGGCTATAGTATTGTTGCCAAGCCAAAAACTGAGGCATGTTCTCTTGGTTCTTATAATAGTCGTAATCTTCTGTGTTCCAAATATCAATACCATACTTATAATCTAACTCAACAAACTTATTCAATTTGTAATTTAAATTCACTCCTTCAATAACACGGTTTGTTTTGTTATAACGCTGATGTACATCATATTCAGATAATGGGTTACGTTGTCCCGCTTCCTTAATTAAAGTAGTTGGATAGAACCCATCAAATTTTTGATTGAAATCAAAGTAATTCTCAGATTGGATTACGTTGAAGCGATCACCGCTCAACAAATCATCACCTTGAAGAATCAATTGAGTATTTGAACGCAAGGTTAATCCTTTAGCCAATTCAATTCCTAAGTTCGCAGTGATGTTCTTTCTATCAAAAAAGTTACGAACTGTATTTTTTTGTTTGAAAAAACTACCTGTCAACGCATAATCAAACTTTTCAGCTCCACCACTAATAGAAAGGTTATTATTGGTAGACCAAGCTGGATCAAAAGCCTGAGACAAGTGATCATAAGTCTTTTCTTTAAATGGCTTATTATTTTGTAGGTCTAACGCTGGGTTCTCAAAGCTAGGTTGAGGCCAAAGTCCTGTTGCATCAGGAGCGACTGCATTACCATTGTTGTCAGATATATATCCATCAGCAGTAGTTTTGTAGTGATGAAATTTATTCACCAATGGCCATCCACCACTTAAGATATTATCACTAGTGTATTTAGAACCAAACGTGATAGTTGGCTTTCCACTATTTCTTGAACCTCTTTTGGTAAAGATTTGAATTACTCCATTACCACCTTGTGCACCATAAAGCGTACCACCGGCAGCACCTTTAATAACCTCAACACGGTCAACGTTACTCAAGTCTAAAGAATAAAGATCATACACTTGAATTCCGTCTAGTAATATAAGAGGGTAAGAACCGCCTAGTGAGTTATAACTCCTTAGAACGATGTCAGCTCCTGAACCAGGTTGACCGCTGTTGATCAAAATTTGAGCACCAGCAATTTTACCTTGTAAAGCTTGTTCGATAGAGGCTGTTGCACTTTTAGGAATATCTTTAGAGGAAACTGTTGCAAGGTCAATACCTACAGTTCTCTTATCCCTAGCAACACCCACTCCTGTTACAACCACCTCACCAAGTGCTTTGGTATCAAGTGCAAGTTGAACAGTTAGGTTTGCCGCTGCTTTCACTTGTTGTGCTTCAAAACTCAACGCAGATACTACCAAAGTAGATCCTGTAGGCGCTGAAAGTGTGAAAGCACCAGTTGAGCTGGCAGTTGTACCATTTTTGGTACCTTTTACAACAATAGAAGCACCAGCAATAGGAGCTCCCTTATCATCAAGAACTTTACCATTTACGGTAACGTTTTGGGCTACTGCAGTACCAATAAGTAGGCACGATGCAAGTAAACTCCACAAAAATTTTTTTCTCATGCTTGTTAATTTTTTGTAAAAAACAGTTTTGTCTCCGGGCAAATTTAACAAAAACTTTATATGAATAGAAAAATAAATTTAAAAAAAATGGAGAAGTATGACATTGAAATACATAAAAATCAATTTTTTAGACAAAAAACGATTTTTGATTAATAAATTCCACTCGATAATCACTTTTTCTTAAACAATCACCCTCCTTTTTCTGAAAATTAAATTCAAAACAACATATATATATTTATTTAATGTGTTCAGGAGATTTGAATTTTGTGAATATCTGCCGATTTTCTGTTAACATCTGCCCTAATCAAGCTGTTTTAGTCATTTTAATCTAAAATGGACTAACAATCACTCAAATGACTGATTATCATTAAAAAACAGATGACTAGAATTCTGTCTAAGAGATGAAAGAAAAAATAGCAGAATTTTATAAATAATTCATTTTCAATTAATTAAATTATTCTTTCGTTCCGAAGCAATCAGCCAAGAACATAACAACGGTAAAAAAAAACTTGTGCACAAGGCCAAAAATTAATTTTGTAATGTGGGAGCAATTTGTAATTTAGTGTCAGAATTTAATGGGTTAGTAAGTACTAAAGGGCTGGTTTCTACCGGCCCTTTGGTTTTTTAAAACCTCCCTATTTTTTTTCTAAAAGCGATATTGTAAAAAACTTTTTTCAGGAGTTAATAGATCAAATCATTTCTCGCTTTCATATTTACCTTTAACAAATGAGCAAAATAAAAAAAGCATTCTTCTGCAAGAATTGTGGATACGAATCTGCAAAGTGGGCAGGCAAATGTCCTGCATGCAATGAATGGAATTCCTTCACAGAAGAAATCATTCATAAAGAATCATCTCCTTCAAAACAAAGTTGGAAAGAAACTGGATCAACAAATTCAAAAAGTGTTGAACTAAATGATGTCGAAGCAAATGAACAAGAACGAATCATTACAAAAGATGATGAACTAAATCGCGTTCTAGGTGGAGGAATCGTTCCTGGAAGTTTAGTGCTTGTTGCAGGTGAACCTGGCATTGGAAAATCAACCTTGTTTTTACAAGATGCATTGATGATGCATGAACTCCGAGTATTATATATAAGTGGTGAAGAAAGTGAGCAACAAATAAAAATGCGCGCGAATAGAATTAATGTAAGCCACGATGCATTTTATTTACTTACTGAAACATCCACTCAAACCATCTTTCAAGAAATAAAAAAAATAAAACCACAACTAGTCATCGTAGATTCAATTCAAACATTACAATCTCCTTATATAGATTCTTCTCCAGGTACCATTTCACAGATTCGAGAATGCACTGCAGAATTTCAACGCTTTGCTAAAGAAACACAGACACCTGTTTTCTTAATTGGACATATCACCAAAGATGGTAGCATAGCAGGACCAAAACTGTTGGAACATATGGTTGATACAGTCCTTCAATTTGAAGGAGATCAGCATTATGCGTATAGAATATTACGCACTACAAAAAATCGTTTTGGTTCTACAGCAGAATTGGGTATATATGAAATGACTGGTATAGGAATGAAACCAGTAACGAATCCTTCAGACATCTTAATCAACCAAAAGGAAGAACAACTAAGCGGCATCGCGATTGGGGCAACGATGGAAGGACTAAGGCCTTTGCTTGTTGAAGTCCAGGCACTAGTTACTCCATCAGTCTATGGCACACCACAACGAACAGCTAGTGGGTTTGATTTAAGAAGATTACAATTGCTTCTTGCAGTGTTGGAAAAAAGAGGTGGATTCCATTTCGGAACAAAAGATGTATTTGTAAATATTGCAGGTGGATTAAAAATAGAAGATCCCGCTATAGACCTTGCTATGGTATTTGCATTATTAAGTTCATATGAAGATGTCCCATTGTCGCAAAAAATTTGTTTCGCTGGCGAGATTGGGTTGAGTGGGGAAATTCGTGCAGTGAATAGAATTGATCAACGTATTTCTGAAGCGGAGAAACTTGGATTCGAAAAAATTGTAGTCAGCAAATACAATAGAAGAAACGAAAATAAATCCCTTGGTATCAAAATAGTTTCTGTGGCCTTAATTGAGGAAGTGTATAGGACGATATTTCAATAAGGAGAGGCAAAAGGAAAGAGGCAATAGGCAATAGGCATTATTAAAAGCGTTTAGCGCTAAGCATTCAGATCAACATCCAACTCCGAACTCTCAACACAAAGCGAGGCAAAAGGCAAAAGTAAATACACATTCTGATTTGATGATTTTCTCTTTTCATCAGATACAACTATAACTATCATTGTGAAATGAAATCAATTAATTCATTTCGAGATTTGATTGTTTGGCAAAAATCCAAACATCTTGTTTTACTAGTGTATAAATCGCTGAAAAAATTTCCATTAGACGAAAAGTTTTCTTTAGTGAGTCAAATTAGAAAATGCTCAATATCGATTCCATCAAACATAGCTGAAGGATATGGAAGAAATTCTACC
>CANGBH010000109.1 GCA_947451935.1 Chitinophagaceae bacterium | reverse complement strand
TGCAGGGGCAGCATTTTCATTTTCCATAAAATCAATCATCGTTGCATCACTATCTGTTCCCATGGGAGAATCTAGACTAACATGGCGATTGGACAAATTTATGGTTGCTGATATATCTTCTTCATCCATAAGAAGCTGCTCAGAAAGTTCTTCAATGGTTGGCTCACGTTCAAACTGCTGTTCAAATTCTTGTGAAGCCCGGGCTACTTTATTTCTAATTGATAATTTATTCAATGGAACTCGAACAATGCGAGATTGGTCTGCAAGTGCTTGAATGATAGATTGTCTGATCCACCACACAGCATATGAAATAAAACGGAAACCTTTTGTTTCATCAAAACGTTTTGCAGCGCGTATCAAACCCATATTGCCTTCATTTATTAAATCAGGCAGAGAAAGTCCTTGATGCTGGTATTGCTTTGCAACTGAAACAACAAAACGAAGATTTGCTTTGGTTAAGATATCAAGTGCCACTTGATCACCCTTCTTTATTCGAACAGCGAGATTTACTTCTTCTTCTGCTGAAATCATATCTACTTTACCAATTTCTTGAAGATATTTCTCAAGACTTGGGGATTCACGCGAAGTGATAGATTTGCTTATACGTAATTGACGCATACTCATAGGGTGGGTTTAGGATTAAAAGGCTCCTTTTCAAGGGAGTGGTACTATGCTAAAACGCTTCTTAAGTAAAAAAATTGTTAAATGCAAGAAGGGGTAATTATAAATTATGAAACGACCTTGCATAACTATCTGTTTATCATGCAGTTATATAAATAAAATATTCTTGGGGAAAATCCTCAGAAAAAAGTTAGAAAGAAACATTAAATTATATTTTTTCGGTTGTGATATTTTTCTATCATTGCAAGGATTAGCTGAACGAAAAGTGACAAAAGAATAAATTACAACATGGCCAAACAACTTTTTTCTATAGAATTCCCAGTTAGGTGTTCCCCAAGTATCCTTTATGAATTTCTGTCAACCCCAGCCGGTCTTCAAGAATGGTTTGCCGACAAGGTTGATGAGCGTGATACGGTTTTTAGCTTTTCATGGAATGGCTCTACTGAAAAAGCAGCAGTCCTTGAAGCCTCAGAAAATAAATTCATTCGATTCCATTGGATTAATTCTCCTAAAGAAGAATACTTTGAATTTGCCATCGAAAAAACAGAGGTGAGCAGCCAGACCATTTTGGTGGTTAAAGATTTTGCCGAGAAAAAAGAAATAGCCGATCAAACTAGGCTATGGGAGTTTCAGGTAAACGACTTATTTCACAGGCTAGGAAACTAATTAGCAGAAAGTTCATGTTGAGTATTAAGCTTACTCACTAGATAAAATATAGGCTTACTTAATTAACTGCCAACCAAGAACCTATAACCCCAACAAAGAACTCTTAACCCCCAATCATGATCAAGAAGCTTGATAAACTGATCTTGAAATCTTTTGTGGGACCTTTCATTGCTACCTTTTTTATCACCCTCTTTGTTTTGGTGATGCAATTTTTCTGGAAGTATATTGATGACTTAGTAGGCAAAGGATTAGAACTCACTAGTATTTTAGAACTCACCGCTTATGTAACGGCCACGGCTATCCCGTTGGCATTGCCACTGGCCATTTTAATTTCTTCCATTATGACCTTTGGTAATCTTGGAGAAAGTTTTGAATTGGTCGCAATAAAATCTGCAGGTATTTCATTGCTCCGCTTTATGAGACCCTTATTGGTTGTTTCGTTATGCATTTCCATTATTGCATTTCTAATTTCAAACTTTGTGATTCCGGTGGCCAACTTGAAATTCACCACCATGCTATATGATATCAGGGTGGCAAAACCAGCCTTTGATATAAAAGAAGGGATTTTTTATGATAAGATCCCAGGCTTTGCAATCAAGGTTGGTAAAAAAGAAAAAAATGGAAATGGAATTAGTAAAGTGATTATTTATGAAAATCAGTATGCCCTCCAAGACAATATAATTGTAGCCGAAAGTGGAACAATGAGGATAAGCGATGATAAAAAATTCCTAGAGTTTGATTTAAAAGATGGATGGCGATACCAAGAGAAAGGTCCTTACAATTCAATTGAAACCGATTACTATAGATTGGGCTTCAAAACCTATAAAAAAGTATTTGACCTCAGTAGCTTTGACGTATTAAAAACACCCGATAGTTTGTTCAAGGGGAGCTATCAAATGCTAAATGTTAAGCAACTACAAAAGGCAAGTGACTCCATTAATAAGTCGGCATCTGAACTAACAGGCGCTAGAATGGCCAATGAGGTAACACGGTATTTCCTCTACGGGAAAAATTTTAAAAAAGGATGGACTAACCCTACCTATACATTTAAAAAAGGCATTAAGGAGTACCCCCAGCTCATACCTGATACACTTATCACACCCTTATACAGCAAGGCAGTAGACAAAATCAATTTAGTAAAAGGATCTCTTGATCTAATTGCCGTTAATCATGCACAGAAAATACAAGAGTTACGCCTTTTCCAGATTGAATGGAATAAAAAATATTCACTTGCTTTTGCCTGTATGGTACTATTTATCATAGGAGCACCACTTGGTTCAATCATACGAAAGGGTGGACTTGGTATGCCACTAGTTATTGCGGTTATATTTTTCCTGATTTTTCACTTGATGAATATGTTTGGAGAAAAATTTGTGCGGCAAGATCTATTATCACCGTTTGCAGGTATATGGATGTCTAGCTATGTTTTATTGCCAATTGGAATATTCTTAGTGTATAAAGCGATGAACGACTCTCAGCTTTTCAATAATGAAGCGTACTTTAGAGCCTACAGGAAACTATTGCAGAGAATACAGGTAATCAGAAAAAAAACAACTTAATACATACATACCATGAAAAAGAATTCAACCCGCAGAACATTTCTAAAACAAGGCATTCAAGGAACAATAGCCGTTGGTGCATTATCAGCAATCCCAACTTCTATTCTTCAAGCTCATTCTTTACCCGCATTACCGTTTACTCAAGCTCCACTTCCCTATTCATTTCAGGCATTAGAACCTTTTATTGATGCCATGACAATGGAAATTCACTACACCAAACATGCTGCAGCATATGTTAAAAACTTAAATGACGCAGCAGCAGTAGAATTTAAAGGTCAAGAATTACCTCTTGAAGATGTATTAAAGACTATCTCATCCTATTCTGCAAAACTTCGAAACAACGCAGGAGGCCATTATAATCACGAATTATTTTGGAAATCAATGGCTACACCAGGAAGCAGTAGTGGCCCAACTGGACAACTTAAAGAAGCTATAACGAGCACATTCAATGGTTTCGAAAATTTTAAAACTAAACTCAGTGAATCAGCGATGACCCGCTTTGGTAGTGGATGGGCTTGGCTTTATATAGATGAAAAGAAAACCTTACAAATTGGATCAACTCCAAATCAAGACAATCCCATCATGGATGTTTCTACTATTAAAGGACAGCCAATTCTAGGTATTGATGTTTGGGAGCATGCATATTACCTAAAGTATCAAAACAGGCGTGCAGAATATGTAAGCAATTGGTTCAACCTTATCAACTGGCAAATTGCTGAAGAACGATTCCTAAAAAATAAGTAAACATAAGGGGGCTAAAAAAATTCAGCCTTTGTAAAAACCTTCTACTCAAGAGCAGTTGGACTTACAAAGGCTGATATGACTAGCAATCGTATATCAAATATAGGGATGCTTTTATACAAAACAAATTAATTGTTAATTTTTTTTAAACCTATCATGTCTAACACACACATTAATATCTCCCCTCAAAACTTCTATTTCGGCTATTTTTGTTAATCATTAATTACGTTATCATCTTCACCTTTTAGAATATCGAATTCGAATGAAGCAATATCTTGACCATAACAAAGAGCGTTTTTTGAATGAGTTACTTGAACTACTCCGTATTCCCTCCATTAGCGCCAGCAGTGAGTACAAGGATGATATGATTAAATGTGCCGATGCCGTAAAAAACGCACTTATTGAAGCTGGCGCAGACAGGGCTACCATATATGAGACAGAAGGACATCCGATTGTCTTTGCAGAAAAAATCTCAAATCCAGATTGGCCAACTGTATTGGTTTATGGCCATTATGACGTTCAACCCGCTGATCCATTAGAGCTATGGAAAAGCGGTCCTTTTGATCCTGTAATTATTGATGGAAAAATATTTGCTCGTGGTGCTTGTGATGATAAGGGTCAATTTTATATGCATATAAAAGCCCTTGAATCCATGGTCGCGAACAATACCTTAAGAACCAATATAAAATTCTGTATTGAAGGAGAAGAGGAAATTGGTTCGCCCAATTTGGCAAAATTTGTTATCTCAAATAAAGAATTACTTTCTGCTGATGTAATCTTAATAAGTGATACCGCTATGATCAGTATGGATACCCCTTCAATCGATACTGGAGTGAGAGGACTTAGTTATATTGAAGTTGAAGTTACTGGTCCGAATCGCGACTTACATAGTGGGGTTTATGGAGGTGCTGTAGCAAATCCAGCCACTGTGCTAGCAAGGATGATTGCATCTTGCCATGATGAAAATAATCATATTACTATTCCAGGCTTTTATGATGATGTATTGGAGTCAAGTGCAGATGAACGTGTGTTGATGGCTAAAGCTCCATTTAATGAGGAAGAATACAAACAAGATTTAGGTATCGATTCAGTTGTTGGAGAAAAAGGATACTCTACCAATGAAAGAACAGGTATTCGTCCTACCCTTGAAGTAAATGGTTTATGGGGTGGCTATACTGGCGAAGGAGCAAAAACAGTATTGCCCTCTAAAGCATTCGCAAAGATCTCTGCCCGTTTGGTTCCTAATCAATCGTCTGCAAAAATTACTGAAAAACTAATTGCCTATTTTACTAACATAGCCCCAGCAGGAGTAACCGTTACTGCTATAGAACATCATGGTGGTGAGCCTTATTTAACACCCATTGATTCGAAGGGTTACCAAGCAGCTGCCAAAGCAATTGAAAAAACATTCGGCAAACCACCAGTGCCTGTTAGAGGTGGTGGAAGTATTCCTATATGCTCTTTATTCGAAGAGGTATTGGGTGTGAAAATAGTTTTTATGGGATTCGGATTAGACAGTGATAATTTACATTCCCCAAATGAAAAATTTGATTTAGTTAATTT
>CANGBH010000108.1 GCA_947451935.1 Chitinophagaceae bacterium | reverse complement strand
ATTGATTATTTCAAAAGACGCTGGATATATTTTTGTTACAATCTGGTACCTGCAATGTCTATTTTATAGTTTAGCCTTTGTCGGATGGGCGTTATCAAGACTTAATCTAAAATTAAGTCTCCCCTACGTTGCATATTACTTTTTATTCATGAACATTACCCTATATCAAGGGTTCATTAAATTCTTGCTTGGAAATCAATCAGCAGTATGGGATAAAGCAAAAAGAGCCTGATAAAAATAATCTATTGGCCATTCTTTTTCCTAAATAGAAATGTAATAGATACTATTTCCTTCTTGAAGGATTTGAGATTTGTCTTAAGGCCTCATTTAAATCCATTCCCAACAAACCCTCTAATGCATACCTAGAGGCATTAAACTCTCTTAGCAATGAGATTTTTCGAGTTAATTGATCATTGAATTTCTTTGCGGCAGTTGAATAAACTTCTAAATCAACTTGGTTATTATCAAATTGAGTTTGTACGCGCTCAAATAAAATTTTATCATCTTGTAAAGTAGACTCATGGATTGCCAATAAATACTTATTTGAAAGATAGAGCTGATATTGGGTTTTTATTTGTTGCTTCAAATCATTCAATGTTTTATCTCGTTGATCTATCGATTTCTCCTTATTGATTTTAGCTATTTTAACCTCAGATATGCGGGTCATGAAAAAACCAAGAGGAAGATTTAAGTTAATATTATATCGAGGATAAAAATTAAGCTGAGGAGTAATTATACTATTTCCTAAGGTACTCTTGAGGCTGTATTCATTTAAATTACCTGAAACAGATATATTATTTAACCAAGCAGCTTTACTTTTTGCAACATCTTGTGACGACACATTAATCTCCTTATTTGCAATTTTTATCTGATAGTTATTAACTGCTAAATCTGAAAGTTTTTCAGCAATTACATCCTGCAAACTGAAGCCAGCATATGTAATTGAATCTGCTAAATTTTGGGTGTTTCCTCTAAGGGAGAAAAAGAAAATAAAAAATGCTAAGGAGTATTTCATGTTAAGGATTGGTTTAATTTTTCATCTATATGCCTAGACTTTATAAAAACTGCAAAACAAGAATAAAAAAGGAAAAAGCCAGGTATTTGATCTGTCGCTTCTTGTCCATATTGAGCAATTACAAAAGTGAACATACAAACGACAGAGGCAATCAAATATGACTTAAGAATCTTGTTTTTACATTTAAAATAGCTTACAATACCGTAATGCAATGTAACAAAATAAATTATACACAACAAAAATAAGCCTACCCACCCTGTTTCAATAGCTGCTTTTACATAACCACTGTCGGGGGGAAACCCTGCAAGAATATGACCAGCATTATATTTCTTTCCGAGGCCTCCACTAGTATTTAAACCTCCACCAAAAGGGTGTTGATAAATGTATGGCTGAATAGAAGCACGATTAACATCACGCACATTTAAAGAAGCATCATCTGAAAATTTAAATGTGGATCGAATACGATTTATAGTATTATTACTATTTATAGGGAGATACATGAGACATAGAAAACCTAGGAATACAAATACTGAAAATAATATTGTTCTGCCCTGATGTATATTCATCAGGACATATAAAGAAATTCCTGCGATAATAATAAAATATGCCGTTCTAGTGCCTGAATACGCTACACCTAATAAAATTACAAAGTTGACAAAAATCAAAAGACTTCTTTTATGCTTTCTGACTTTCGAAAGAAGTAAAACAAGTATAAAAGTAAAGGTAGATGCCAATACAATACCAAATGTTGCAGGATCTGAAAACAAGGATGACTTCCGAAGTACCCCATCGATAAAAAGCAATCCCAATTTATCTTTATCAAACTGAATCAAATTCATTTCAAAATCAAAAAGGCCAAACCATTGTTGATAACAGGCATATAAACCTGCGATAAACGCTAGGCTTATCCAATAAGAATAGAAGTAGACGATATCTCTCGTTTTATCAAAAACATGAAGTGCAATGAAGAATAATACTACAATTAATAAAAACCGTCTAGTTGCCACAACCCATCCATCTATGGAAATCATCTCCGGATTTACCACTTGAAGTATTAAAAAAAGTAAGTAGCCGACTAAACAGTACGCTATACTATTCTTAAAATAATCAAAGAGTGTATCCCGCACATTCCACTTATGGATTATTAACCCTAGAAGGCATACATAAGCCGGGACCTCAACCAACATTGCTATTGGCAAGTCTGCACTAGCAAAAATTCGATTAATCGTAAATACTAAAAACCCAAATGTCATAGCTGCATAAAAACCAAACACATAATTATAAACAGAAAAGGCAAGAATTGCAAAAAAGAGAATCCCGCCTATTACTAATAGCCCTGCCTTATAGTCTTTAGTTGAAATAAAAATACTTACAAGTGCTGTTAGGAACAATACAGTAAACAGAATTAATCCCACTCTGTACTTCTGAATTATTTTATGTAAAGCTGAGCTGTTCATTCGTTAAAAAAATAATATTTTAATGAATAAAATCAAAATGACTACAAATATAAATACCGAAATGACTGCTTGATGAAATTTAGAATTTTGATAATCGTTATTGTTTTGCATGATGGTGTTTTTTGAGGTTAACATAATGGTATAGTTGAGATACAGAATTTTTCCATGAATGTGATAATGCATACGCATGCCTTTCTTCTACTTTTTCATGATCAGCTTTCTCTAATAATGCCATTTCAATAGTTTGATTGAAATCTTCAGGTCCATTATACAGGTGCACATAGGGAACAAACATGTTCATGAATTCAGTTGCTCTGGCTACAACAGGCTTACCCATTACAAGATATTCATCGATTTTTCTTGGGTAATTCCCATCTGTATATTCATTGACCAACTGGGGATTAATACACACATCAAAAGATTGAATATAGGCAGCTAAGCTATTTTCAGGTTTGCTGCCTAAAAAATAAACATTTGAATAGCTATGAAGCTGACTACTTTTAAATTTATCATCTTCTGGGCCAACGAAAACCCAATTCCACTCTGGCTTATTTAGAATTGCTTCTTCAAGTAATTCAATGTCAAGCCTAAAATGCACAAGTGATCCAATATAACCAATTACTGGTCCAGTTAATGCAGCTAATTCGGCGGGCTTAGTGTATGAAAGTGAGTAGTCGAAATTCGCGAAATCACAACCCTGTCCGATATCATAAGAATTCTCGTTGAACTCTTTAGCATAATTTGATAAAGTAGATGAATTTGCTACTACAAGATCAGCTTTACATATAATGTTCCTTTCGGCGGTTGCACCATGCTTCTTAAAATATGGCTGGGTAATTAGATAATCTCTGATATAATAGATAAACGCATCGAACTTAATTAGTTCGTTTAAATATTGTGCACGAAAAAAATCGTTGTCCACAAAAAGTACAGGATGATCAAATTCAAGAATTTGAATAGCCTTAGCTATTTTATTTGCGAGACGTTTATTATTGTACTTATTAGCGAAGTCAAATAATTTTACAGGAAACCAGTTCACAGATTCCAAAACAACCGGCGGGTCAAAAACCCACAAATTTTGTAGGGGATTTGAAAGTGATTCTTTAATTGACTTTCTTGAGAAAAGCCCCTTTTCAACTATTCCTTTGCTAAGTTTTCTAAATATCGTCGCTCGGTCTATAGCACGATTTACATACAATACTTTATTCTCCTTTGAAAACTCCTTTGCAATATCGATGCAATTGCTACCGATTTTACTATCCCACGACTGCAACCCAACAACAACAATATATTTTCCCTGCATAGAGTAATGTTCTATTTCAAAAACAGGTTAGAAGAATATGATATGAGTAGCCTGATAAATAAGATGAATTGATTTAATAAATTATACCTTAAAATTCAACTCATCTGGATCAACCTGGTTCAATATTGCACCTATAAACTTTTCACCAACCGTTTTGAAATATTTTATAGACTCTTTATCAATAGGTGTTAATGTTAACTTAGCTGAAAAGATAGCTACGATACCATCAGCGTATTGTGCAAGCTCCCTTGTATCTGTAAATCCATTCAGTGGTGCCCCCTCAAACAATACATAATCATAATGCTCAAGCAATTCATTCATGTAATTGAGGATATGATTTTTAGGTAAAATCTCAGAAGGAGTATAATCCCCACCTCTACATCCAATAATATCTACATTCTGAACCCTTGTTTTACTAATCATCTGCTCCACTTTCTTAAAATCTACTTTTGTGTCTGAAGAAGAAAATCTTTCCAACGTAGGCTTTGCCTTGAGGTATACAGTTAGATCATTATTACAAAAGTTAGTATCAATAATCAAGACTTTCTTACTACTTAAACTCAAACTTAACGCAACACATTGAGTGAGCGTCGTCTTTCCTTGCTGAGGCTCAGTACTAGTAAATAGGATGACACGCTTATGACTACTTTCAATTTCATAGCGTAATTTTCTAAATAATTCTCGAAATATATTATTTCTGTTCGCATCATTTGCATCAATTTGAGTAATAGCATCTTTTAGCGTGGTACCCTCCATATTGATGTAGTTAATTGATCCAATTAAATTCAATCCAGTGAGTCGTTGGAATTGCAATGGAGACCTTATTGATTGATCAAAATAAGCAATAATCAGAAATATGAGCGAAGAAATCAGGAATCCACTGATTGCTGCTAATGCAATAATTAATAACTTTTTTGAAGGCTCAGGCTTCAAAGCGGGTTGCCCAAATAGAGTTTGCTTAAAGCTAGAACCCCCAGATTCACTCATATTGGTGGCCATAGTCATTCGTTGCTTTGCGTTGGTATATTCTGCTGTTGCTAATTCAATCTCTTTATTAAGTCCTTCCAAAGCGCCTGAGATTCTACCTGAAGAAGAGCCTTGAAAAATTACGGCATTTGCTTCACCTAATTTTGAACGATAAAAGCTGATCTTAGAATTTGAGGACCTCAATGATGCTTCAAGATCAATTTTCCGTTGTATCAATGAAGCTCTTTGCGCAGAATTATTCGAAGAGGCTTTAGGCCCTTCACTTGTAATGGAAAGTCGCATATTACTCTCTAACTCACTTAATCTCGCCTTCATTGCTGGATCATTTGATCCATTTTTTACATACTCATTATTTAGCTCATTATACTGTCTCTTCAATTCTGAATACAACTTGTT
>CANGBH010000107.1 GCA_947451935.1 Chitinophagaceae bacterium | reverse complement strand
CCAACTTCTTAGCTCACGACTTAGAAGTCCAATTGTTTCAAACCATGTCGTATTAAATCTTTTAAATACGACTACATTTGATAACGGACAAATAGATTATATCAAGCAACGGTACATGCGTCCTTTAGCCCTTTCTCCATTGGCTGAAGGCAAGATTGCTGAAAGCACTGAGGCATTGCCTATCAAGGTGAGGGCTAAATTAGAAGAGCTTTCGGTTAAGTACAATGCTGGGATTGAAGCATTGGCTGCTGCATGGGTAATCAAATTAGGGGCTTTGCCATTGGTTGGAACCATGAATACCGAGCGCATCAAACAACTTGTTAATGCATTTGATATTAACCTAGAGCATCAAGACTGGTATTCTCTTTATGAAGCAGCTGGGCATTAATTCCTTTTTGACTGGCGGCTTCACTATATAATATGGAGCTAGAAGCTTAGCCGTATTTTAGAGTGAATTAAAAATTGTAATTTTCTATAATGGAAGATCGCATTAAACAGTATATTGATGCGCCTCATCAATTGGAGTCTTTGTACCAAGAAAATCATCAAGCATTCAAATTGGCATTTGATAAGGTGTATGCCGATATTAAAGAATACCCTGCTGCTGCTATTTGGAAAGAGCGTTTACATTATAAGCAGAGTGGAATTCAATGGGGTAAAAAAGGCGAGTTGATTTTTATGTTGTGTTGTATTTTTTTTGCAGGTGCTATAGCCAAATTTTCTGCATATGTTAATATACCACAAGACCAATACATCGCACGAAATATTGGGTTTATACTTTTCCCTGTTCAAGTATTCTATTTCAGTTGGAAGCAAAATCAATCCCTCAAGTTTTTTATTTTACCTACTCTTATTTTTTGTCTAGCCGCGTTATATACCAATACATTATCGCTTCATCATAGTGAAGATGCTATTGCGCAAGTAAATTTTCATCTGCCACTTTTTCTTTGGACGCTAATGGGTTACTCTTTTATGGGCGGTGATTTTAAGAATAGTGAAAAGAGAATAAAATTTCTTCGATTTAATGGGGATTGGTTAATCATGACGGCGATTATTCAGTTAGCTGGCATTTTATTTATTGGCATTGGTGTAGCACTCTTCAAATTGCTTGGGTTTGATATGGAGATGATTATGACAAAATATGTTTTGTTCTGGGCACTGCCTGCTGTTCCTATCTTGGCAAGTTATATTGTATACAACAATGGCCATATCGTGAATAAGATTTCACCATTAATTGCTAAATTATTTATGCCATTGGTTTTTACACTGCTCTTGTTGTTTTTATTTGCTGTAATCGCTACTGGTAAGTATCCTTATAGTGATAGAGAATTTCTATTGGTATTTAATGGGCTTCTAGTTGGGGTGATGGCCATTTTTTTATTTTCAATATCAGAGCTAGTAAAACATGATCAACGTTCCTTGTTTATAAAGATGTTGTTTAGTGTAGCAATTCTGACCATCATTACGAATGGAATCGCACTATCTGCAATCGCTTTTCGTATTAAAGAGTATGGGTTTACACCAAATAGAATTGCCGTTTTAGGCGCTGATGTATTGATTTTAGGAAATTTACTTCTCGTGACACGTCAAGTCTTCTTCTATATTCGAAACCAAGCTAGTCTTCCTGATATTGAACGGAGCATTGGATTTCTCCTACCAATATATTCAGTTTGGGCAGCTATTGTGGTTGTTTTATTCCCATTGTTCTTTTAGGGATACCCTTTAAAACACAACGATGTTTTTTAATAGCATTATTCAATATGTTGCGTTTTGAATACAATCTCCATGTAGTCATTTCGCTCAAATAAAATACCAATGGTTTTTTTGTTGATTAATACCAGGTCGCTATAGGCCGACCAATCAGACTGCTCTTGATTTTTAGAGGCACTAATTAAAAATGACTTTCCCCAAGTCTTGCCTTCGTCATAACTAATCTTTAGGGTTAGGTTATTTCTTCTTTCTTCGCTTGCTGCATTGCAGTGTGCGATGATGGCTTTCCCTTTTGAATATCCAATTGTCAATAATGAACCTTCGCAATTCGGATCTATTAGTTGCTGGTTGAAATATGTCGTATCCCAATGCTCGCCACCATCAGATGAAAAACCTATAATTCTTCGCTTAATGTCACCAGCTTGATTTCTGATGCTCATGATCATTTTACTGTTTGATAATTCCGTAGCTGTTGCTTCGTTTGATCCGGGAATTGAAATGGAAGCACCAAGCTTAAAACTTTCTCCATGATTGTCTGTATAAAACCCATGTGCCTGATATTCATTAAAGCGCGACTGTGGTGATCCTTGCGAATGGTTTGCAGGAATAAATATTCTTCCCTTATATTTTCCAGATAGAAATTGAAATGCATGTCCAGGAGTATTCGCATAGGTTCGCCAATCTTCTTTAAAATTATACGACGAATTAAAATTAGGTTGAAGTGGCTTATGTATTTGCAAAGTGATGTTTACTGGTGTTTCCCAGGTTGTTCCGCCATCGAACGATCGTATATACCATACTTCTCTTACTCCGTTTCCTTTTCTCACTTCCCCTTCATGGTTGTTTCCTGTATTGTAAAAAAGATAAACAACTCCGGACGGGTGATTGGGATCAAGGAGATCCAATACTGGAGCGGGATTGCCCGCTTGCAACTGATTTTGGTCTACTACTGTTTCTAGCGCTGACCAAGATTTTCCATGGTCAACACTTTTTTTCATCACGAGATCAATGTTTCCAAAATCTCCGCCATCATTTACTCGACCTTCAGAGAAAGCCAATAAGGTGCCGTCTTGCAGTGAAATAATGGCAGGAATTCGATACGTCTTATGACTATCCTCGCCACTTTTGAATACAACAGATTCTTGTGCACTAACATGAAGGTTGAAAAGCAAACTGATTGCTATAAAGGTATTTTTCATGTTGTGCTAATTTTTAGTTTTTTATCTACAGCAATAATCGCTAAAGCTTAGCGATTCCAAGTTCTGTTTGAATGCATCAAAGGATGCTTCGTTCATATTACCTAATGGCAATCTGGCTTCTCCACAATCAAATCCAATTACTTTCATAAACGATTTGCCTACTGAGATTCCTCCATGAGATGATAGTAAACGAATCATCTCAATGGATTGCATTTGCAATTTTCTGGCTTCGTCAAGATTATTCTTTTGAAAAGCCGCGATCATTTTAGTGTATAATGGGGCTGCATAATTGTACGTGCTTCCTACAGCTACGCATCCTCCTAGCGATAGAGCCGATAAAAGATTTTCATCCCTTCCCCACATCATATCAAACTTTCCATCTTTGAATTGTAGACAAGAAAGAAAGTCCATCACGTCTTCGTGTGAGTATTTAATCCCTGCAAAATTTTTTATTTTTCCGTCAACGAGTTTTAATAACTCTATCATAGGGAAATGTACATTCGTGAAAACAGGAATATGATAATAGTAAAATGGAATGTTTGGTGTGGCTGCTGCAATTTTGGTGCAACAATCTACTAGCAAGTTTAAGTTAGCCGGCTTGAAATAACTTGGCGATGTATAGGCCAATCCATCAATGCCGATTTCACCTGCGTATCTTGCTAATGCGATGGATTCTGCAATACAATTTTCTCCGAGAAAAAGGATGATTTTAAAATTGCTATTTCCTTTTGCACAGTTAATCCATTCTGCTGTGATGCTCTTTTTTTCTTCTATGGTTAGCGAGGCTGATTCTCCAGTTGACCCACAAATGAATGCGCCAGCAACGCCATTTTTTACTAGCATTTCATAATATGGTTTGATAAGTGAAAGATTCACTTCTCCATTTTCGTTCATCGGAGTAAAGGTGGCAGCGATTAATCCATTCAACCTATTCATCTACTTTTTTAGTTTTTATTGTTTATTGAATATGGGATTGAATTTAGTGAAAATATTCTATGCAGCATCTATCTAGAAAAAGACCCAATGTTTCTGTGATATCTTTTCAAATAATTATGTCATTCTCCTCACAGAAATGGCAATAGGCAATAGTAATACAGAAAAGGGACGAAGGCACAAAGTCACAGAGTGTTCAGCGTCAATCCTTCATACCCCCCCAAAAAAAACTGTCATTCCGAGCGAAGCGAGGAATGACAGAAATGGCAATAGGCAATAGCCAATAGGTAATAGTAATACAGAAAAGGGACGAAGGCACAAAGGCACACAGTGGTCAGCGTCAATCCTTCATCCCCCCAAAAAAAAACTGTCATTCCGTTTCAAATTTTTTTGTCATTCCGAGCGAAGCGAGGAATGACAAAAATGGCAATAGGCAATAGGCAATAGGCAATAGTAATACAGAAAAGGGACGAAGGCACAAAGGCACAGAGTGTTCAGCGTCAATCCTTCATCCCCCCCTCCTAAAAAAAACTGTCATTCCGTTTCAAATTTTTTTGTCATTCCATTTATTATTTTTCTGTCATTCCGAGCGAAGCGAGGAATCTTATTCATCCGAGTAAAGGCAAGATTCCTCGCTTCGCTCGGAATGACAGAGTAGTGATTGGAATGACAGTTGAACGATTGAAATGAAAGTTGTGTATTGTGAATTAAAGAGGCTAGAGTGAATGCCAATTAATAATTTTGTTTATAATAACTACATAAAAAAATCCCCATCTCTTTTGAAGATGGGGATTTATGTTTAGTGTTATGGTTTATAATTTGACGATGCGTGTTGTGGCAATACTTGATCCTTGTTTTGCAATCAAGATATACGTTGCTGATGCCAGGTCATCACCGAGTAATATGGATTCGTTTGGTTTTACTTTGATGGATAAGATGATCTTACCACGAAGGTCTGTAAGCAATACATCCACCAACTCATTTCCTGGTGCTGACACATAGACCTTGAAGGCGCTAGGCGATGGGTTTGGATTAGCATGGATAATGAATGTAGTCCCCACTTCTACTTGTGGTGTTACTGGATTGAGCGTAGAGAGTATTGTTGAAGAATTTTTTACTGTCAGCTTTGCACTGCTTGACGTGATGGGTCCACCACAAATACTGCTCGATACAATACAACGGTATAGGTATCCATTCATCAAGAAGGGGGCTTTGGTAATGCTCAACTTAGTAGTGGTTGCACCAGCATACATGCTGTTGTTGGCCACGTTTGACCAGCTGCCTCCACTGTTTGTACTGAGCTGCCATTGATAGGTTATACCAAGACCTGTTGCACCAACTTCAAAATAAGTATTGCT
>CANGBH010000106.1 GCA_947451935.1 Chitinophagaceae bacterium | reverse complement strand
TCATGATCAGCTGAAATGCAGTTTAATACAACATCAAAAGTTGAGGCATACGGGGTTAATGCATCAGTATTAGATGCAAGTATGAAGTGATGTGCCCCAAGGCTGTGGGCTTCTTTAACTTTTGAAGGGGAAGTGCTGATTACAGTTACATCTGCACCTAGTGCCACAGCAAATTTTACACCCATGTGTCCAAGTCCACCCAATCCAACCACAGCTACTTTCATTCCTTCTTTTACACCAGCAAATTTCAGTGGTGAATAAGTAGTAATCCCTGCACAAAGCAATGGGGCTACTGCAGCAAGGTTTTCAGTTTGATTGACGCGTAATACGTATTTTTCATCTGTAACGATTTCAGAGGAATATCCGCCCATTGTTATCTCTCCAGAGCCATCTCTTTCTTTTGCATTATAAGTGCCCGTTGCGCCAGACTCGCAATATTGTTCATAATCATCTTTGCAATTCTTGCATGTTCTGCAACTATCTACCATTACACCAACACCAACTGTTTGTCCTACAGTAAATTTTGTGACGCCAGATCCAACTGCTTTCACTTTTCCAACGATTTCATGTCCTGGAACAACAGGATACATTGACCCACCCCATTCATTGCGAGCAGTATGGATGTCGCTATGACAAACACCACAATATAAAATTTCTATATGGACATCATTAGGCTTAAGGTCTCTTCTGTTGATTACTAATGGAGTTAAGGCTGATTTACTGTCTTGTGCACCGTATGCTTTTACATTACTCATTGGATATATTTTTATTATTTACTTTTCATTGACTTGGTTAAAAATTCTGCTTTACATTCAGCAGAGCAAAATCCGTATGCATTGCCATTGAAATGACATGTATCAGATATCCCAGCTGTTACAGGCATACCACATGTCATGTCGTGTTTATTCACTACCATCTCAGGTGTGTATTTAGTTTGTTGAGCATTCTCTTGAATGGTCACGGTATCTTCTCCAGGAACTGCTGTAGTGCTTGTCTCTTCTGTTTGGTTATTGCAGGAAGAAAAGATTATTAATCCAAATACAATAGTATAAATGTATTTCATAAAATTTATTGATGTTCCATGCAAAGATGCTGAAGA
Source organism: Chitinophagaceae bacterium (assembly GCA_947451935.1). GTDB lineage: Bacteria > Bacteroidota > Bacteroidia > Chitinophagales > Chitinophagaceae > Pollutibacter. The sequence goes on along the minus strand of CANGBH010000106.1, from coordinate 4,144 downwards.
TTTTCAGTTTATCGTGAAATTAAGGCTGTATTTATTTCAATTAAAATTCCCCTGTAATTTCATTCTTAACCTAAGGCTTGCTCTAATATTATATACAACTGGAATTCGATTTTGTTCATTATTAAAAATGTTTATAAACGGCGAAATTCTCATTTTAAAATTTATGCCAAATCATATCAATGCAATAACTTGGCCTAAACTAAATTGACGATATGAAAGCAATTAGACCCTTTTTATCTTTATTATTCTTGGCAGGAATGACCACTCATGCTTTTGCACAAAAGGATACTTCGTTTACGCGCTACAAAAACCTTCCGCTTAAGGCAGATCGAATGGTTGAACTTAAAACCACCGAGGGCACATGGACCTCTGTGGATATGAGTCCAGATGGAAAGACAATTTTATTTGATATGATGGGGGACCTTTATACTATTCCATCAGAAGGCGGTAAAGCTACTCAAATAACCCGCGGTTTGGCGTTTGATCAACACCCAAGGTTCAGTCCCGATGGGAAAAAGATCTTATTCGTTTCCGATAAAAGCGGGGCTGAAAATTTATGGTATATCGATACTAAAAAAAAAGATACCGTTCAGCTTACCTCTGAAACCAATCAAAATTTCACTTCAGCAGCTTGGACACCCGATGGAAATTATATTGTATACTCCAAGGGAAGAAGGGTCAATAAGCTTTACATGATCCACAAAAATGGCGGAAGTGGAACGCAATTGATTGATGAGCCGGCATCATTAAAAGTGATTGACCCTGCCTTGAGTGCTGATGGTAAAAAAATATATTACTCCTTCCGTACAGGGTCTTGGAATTATAATGCTCAACTTCCTCAGTATGAAATTGGTGTATATGATCGCGATAATGCCAAAAGGACAAAACTTACCACCCGCTATGGATCTGCTTTTACTCCAGTACTTTCAAAGGATGGCAAATGGTTAGTATATGGTACACGATATGAAGATAAAACAGGACTTATATTACGTGATTTACAAACTGGTGATGAAAAATGGTTAGCCTATCCTGTTCAACGTGATGATCAGGAATCTATTGCCGTTTCAGGCGTACTTCCTGCCATGGCATTTACTCCCGACAGCAAATCACTCATAGCTTCATTTGGCGGTAAAATCAATAAGATAAATATTGAAAATGGAAATTCGGTAGTAATCCCATATGAAGTAGATGGCAAATTAGAACTCGGACCCGAAGTGCTATTCAAGTATCCTATTAAAGATACTAGCGCTGCTATGGCAACTCAAATTCGAGATGCAGTTCCTTCTCCTGACGGGAAAAAATTAGCATTCACCGTGTTGAACCGACTCTATGTTATGGATTATCCCAGTGGAACACCTAAAAGACTGACAGGGAATGACTTTACAGAGGCACAGCCTTCATGGAGTCCTGATGGTAAATCAATTGTATTTAGTTCATGGAGTGATCATGGTGGATTTATTCATGTTGTTTCATCTGAGGGTACTGGATTGCATGCAATCACCAATACTTCTGGCCTATATCAATCGATGCGTTACAGCTTAGACGGATCTAGGATTATATTCATTCAGTCACCTACACAGAAGTTCAAAACTTCATTTGATCCTACATATGATGATGCAGAAGATAATCTCTGTTGGATTAGTGCAGCTGGAGGTGATATTCATATAATTGACAAAACAGGAGGAAGGTATAATCCACATTTTTCTAAAAATGATGATCGCATTTACCTGAATACAGATGGTAGCCTGATTTCTATTAAGTGGGATGGTACTGATCAGAAGACGCATGCAAAAATTAGTGGTATTACTACCTTTGGATCAATTGCCATGTATAAAGGGAAGCCAGTCCCTTCAGATGCATGTATTGTTCCTGAAACACTTGGTGCTGATGAGGCAAAGGAAAACAATCCGCCATCACCTGCGAGTGAAATTTGGCTTTCCCCTAAAGGGGAGAAGGCAATTGCAAAAGTAAATAACAATATATATGCTGTCACCATTCCTTCAACAGGTAAACCTATAAGTATATCCGTAGCTGATGCGAGCAGTGCAGAATTCCCCAGTAAAAAACTAACAGAACTAGGTGGTGAATTTCCTTCTTGGTCTGCCGATGGAGAAACAATTCATTGGAGTTTAGGCGCTGCACATATTGTATATAATGTTGCTAAAGCAGAAGCCTTTGAGGACAGTCTAAAAGCAGCTAAGAAATTAGCAGAACAAAAATCTGCAACAGATACCGCAAGCAAAGCTGCAGAAAAAACGGAGCCTAATAAAGAAAATGCCGAGTATCATCCAGATGAACAATGGGTGAAAGTGTATTATAAGAAAGATATTCCTGCTTCTTCCATTTTACTTAAAGGCGCACGTATTATTACAATGAATGGGGATGAAGTGATAGCTAAAGGAGATGTGTTGATTGTAAATAACCGCATTAAGTCGATTGGTAAAAATATAAAGATGCCAGTTGGAACTAAAGTAGTTGACGTGCAAGGAAAGACAATCATTCCTGGTTTTGTCGATGTGCATGCACACATGTGGCCAAGTTGGGGGGTACATAAAAATCAAGTTTGGATCTATGCAGCAAACTTAGCGTATGGAGTAACTACCACAAGGGATCCTCAAACAGCGACCACCGATGTGCTTACCTATGCTGATATGGTTGAAGCTGGACAAATGGTAGGCCCGCGCATATATTCAACTGGTCCTGGTGTAGGCTATTGGGCATACAATGTAAAAGATTCAAGTCAAGCTGAAAGTATTCTAAAACAGTATAGTAAGTATTATAATACGCAATACATCAAAATGTATTTGACAGGAAATCGTCAGGCTAGGCAATGGATAATTAATGCTGCGAAGAATCAAAAATTGATGCCAACAACAGAAGGCGGTTTGGATTTTAAATTGAACATGACCAATTTATTAGATGGATATCCTGGTCATGAGCATTCCATTCCAATTTTCCCACTGTATAAAGATGTAACTAAAATTACTGCTGATGCTAAAATGATTGTTACACCTACTTTATTGGTTTCTTATGGTGGGCCATGGGCAGAGAATTATTATTATGAAAATGATAATCCATATAGCAATAAAAAGCTTCAATTCTTTACCCCTTATGAAGAACTTGCTCAAAAATCTAGAAGACGTGAAACATGGTTTCTTCCGGAAGAGCATGTATTCCAAAAACACGCACAAAGTATGAAGTCTATTGTTGAAGCTGGTGGTATGGTAGGTATTGGAAGTCATGGTCAGCTTCAAGGATTGGGTTATCATTGGGAAGTATGGGCAATGCAGAGTGGAGGTATGAGAACAATTGATGCATTGAAAGTGGCGACTATACTTGGTGCTGAGGGACTTGGATTAGATAAAGATCTAGGTAGTATTGAAGTAGGTAAATTGGCTGATCTTATTATCTTAGATAAAAATCCATTAGAAAATATCCGCAACACCAATACCATAAAGTATGTAATGAAAAATGGCAGATTGTATGACGGTAATAATGGGGATCAAGTTGTACCTGAGAAAAAGAAACTCAACAGAGCTGAATGGGAACAAGCCGCTCCCGTAAAAAATACTACAGTAAAAGAGTAAGCAATTATTTAACAATCAAACTCATTAAAAAAGGCAAGCAGAATACTAACTGCTTGCCTTTTTTGTTATAGACCGACTATTTTCTTTATGATTCAATTTGATTAAAATTGTTAATCCACATGTTACCAGATGTGCTCTCAAATTTTGTGATGAGATTTTTATCAAAAAGATCTTGTAATATTTCTCTCGACTCATTCTCATTTTTGTCTAGTAAAAATGAAAATTCTTTTGAGGTCATGGTTTGAAATTCTTCGAATAAATATTTTGGACTTTTTTCGTATTCAGATTTTGTTGCATCTGGGTTTAACTGATGTATAATGTCTACAAAACTTTCGTACGGTTGAAATCCATTTAATGCTAGTTCAATCCCATCGCTATTTGAAAATATTAAAGTCGGGAGCACTTGTATATTTAACTTATCTGATAGCATAAGATCTTCTTTGAATTTTTCTTGTGCCCTGCCTTCGAGATCTCGTAGTAATCTCGCAGCATCCAATCCAACATCAAATGCAGCTCTATGAAGGAATTCTTTTTTTATGATATTCTTTTTCTCTAGG
>CANGBH010000105.1 GCA_947451935.1 Chitinophagaceae bacterium | reverse complement strand
CCACCCAATAATTGCACTTCGATAGAAACTGGAAAGTCTTGATCCTTACCCATGCTCTCAGGAGATTGCCCATGTATCATTATTCCGCTGTTTCGGTAGGCCCAACCTGGACCATTTTTAACTTGATCGCCAACAAAACGATACTGAAGGCGAATGCGATAATAACTATATTGTTTTTTATAAAATAGATGCCCGAAACGTTCATCAAATTTATCATAGGCATCATAACGAACGACAATTTTACCATCTTCAACACGAAATGTATTACCGAAATTATCCCCTGCATCATGATGTCTAATCTTCACTGTCCACTCACTAAGATCCTTCCCATTGAACATCGATTCCCAATTCTCTTTTGATGCACGTTGAGCAAGCAAAGAAGATCCAAGCAATAATAAACAAATACTAATTAAAAATTTAGACTTAAGCATATCGTTGATTTAATTAAAAAATATCTACTAAAATTATGGATTATTATATAAACTATGCGCGATAATAGTCAGGCCTCCATTGAGATATTTGAGCTTTAATTTGCTTATTGGAAAGCTTTTCATCCAAAGCCTTTTTTACTAACCCCACAAATTCATTATCAGAAGCAAATCGCAAGGCAATAATTTGATGTATAGTTAATTCAGATGGGAAAGGCTTGCCAGTCAGTAGATAATACCTAAAATTTTCTTCTGCACGAATGGCTCTATCCTGTGCACGCAAAGCAAAACTTCTCACAAAGGATGAAAGTAACATGATAACAATAAGTGAGATGAGTAATAATACAGCAGGTAAAAAATTTCCTTCAGAAGATCTGAAAAAATTGATGGTTGCGCCGATAATTAATAACAATAGTGCGGGTAATACAACATAATGAAATCCGGGTACCATTTTACCATGGTTTTTAAAATTCTGTTCTTGCATGATGTTTTTTATTTCACCAAATGTAATGATATGTTACAAATTGCTTGCAACGAAAATTCCTTTACGTTGATTTCAGTGATAACAATAGATTAATTGTCTATTTAGAACAGATAGTAACAAACAACCTTTTGTCAGGCATTGGGCTATAGGCCTGGCATTGTACACAGTCTTGCGGAGGAAAATCTTCAGGTATACCCATAAAGTTAAAAACAGTAAAATAAAATTCATCCCCTTCATTTAATGTAGAAGGGAAGGAACAAATGCTAGCTAAGCCAAAAACATTTTTGTATACATCATGAGTTAATGGATTTTGCCAAGTACCCTCTATAAGTGTTGGATCAATATTTCCTGAAATCACTTCTATCACATAATTCTGGCAAATTCCCTTCAGCACTAATTTTGCTTTGATACATTCATTAGGATTTATTTTACTGCCATTACTTTCTTTTGTGCAAGAAACAAACACAAAAAATGAAAGCACTATCAGAATATTCTTGTACATGATCAATATTTTTTATAATGCTTTGAATTCTGTAATCTCATAGCCTATCTCTTCATCTGCTATCTGTTCACTGAAATCAAAAAATATTTTTTGAGGATAATTATATTGTGCATTATAATCTAATGAATGTTGATAAGGATTTTCGGCTAATCCAACTTGAATAAAATCAAACAATTCATTAATTGTTTTAATTGAACCTATTTTCGTTGAATCATAAGGCAAATCATTCACCGTCTTAATTATATCATTTTCTACCACAACATGATGTGGACCAACTCTTCCTTGAAGACAATTACAGGATATCTTCATAGTCATTTCATAATTAGAAATATTCTTCTCTTTCCATAATGCAAGCTGTGTAGTCGGATCACCTTTTATGGTCTGAAAAGGTTTTGTTATAGTCTTAGTACAAGAATGTAATACAAAAATAGACACAGCTACTAAACCCAGCTTCAACGATCCGAGAACTACTTTAGGCAGAAATCTAGATACAATAGTATGTATGTTATGAATCAACATATCACAAAGTTAGGCTTTTGATATCTTGCTAAAGGTCGTTTAGTATATTCTAAAGACAAAAATCTTGAATTTCATGCTGCATAAATTATGTTAAAGGACCCCGAATAAAAAATTACCTTAACACGATGACATTCAGTAAATTGAGTCATTAAAAACATTTAGATGCAAAAGAACTTCTCCCAAGACAGGCGTCAATTTCTTCGCAACTCTTCAGCCCTCTTGGCACTAGCATCATTACATTCAAGTGGTATAGACCAATGGAGTTATACCCCAAAGAGACGCGTTGCATTAATTGGCACAGGCTGGTATGGGAAAAGTGATCTATTTCGATTGATGCAAGTGGCTCCTACAGAAGTAGTTGGACTTTGCGATGTAGACAAAAGGCAGTTGCAAGAAGCAACAGAACGCATCAGCAATCGAATCGGAAACAGCAAAAAAATTCCGCTATACAATGATTATAGAACGATGTTGAAAGAACAAAGACCTGAAATTGTTTTGGTTGGAAGTCCTGATCATTGGCATGCACTTCAAACAATTGACTCCATAAAATCTGGAGCACATGTATACGTTCAAAAGCCCATCAGCGTCGATGTAATAGAAGGTGAAGCTATGCTTGCAGCAGCTAGAAAATATGATCGCGTTGTTCAAGTTGGTACACAACGAAGAAGTACGCCACACTTAGTTGAAGCGAAAAAAAATATAGTTGATGCCGGATTGCTTGGCAAAATTCATCATGTTGAAATTTGCTGTTACTACCATATGCGTAACGAAAGTAATCCACCACTTCAAGCAGTACCTGATTTTTTTGATTACGATATGTGGACCGGACCAGCTCCGCTTCGCCCCTTTGATGGATTACCTCACAGAGGATGGTGGCGTGCATTCATGGAATACGGAAATGGTATTATGGGAGACATGTGCATCCATATGTTTGATGCTGTACGTTGGATGCTTGATCTTGGATGGCCAACTAAAATAAGCTCCACTGGAGGCATATACGGCAATCATAGTGGTAAGAGCAATATTGCAGATACGCAACATGCCATATTCGAATACGATGGATTGAACTGTGTATGGCAACATAGAACATGGGGAACTTCTGCTGATCCTGATTATCCATGGGCTTTTAAAATATATGGAGAGAAAGGAACCCTTTCTGGCGACCCGATGAAATATGATTTTACTCCAGTAGATGATGGTAAAAAACTGCATGGCGATACCCTGTATGAAAAAGAAAAATATCCAGAAGACCTCAACGAAAAAGATATTGAACTACATGCTGCTTCTGCCACACGCATGCACATGAAAAATTTTATTGATGCGATTGATAATAAGACTCGACCCGTTGCCGACATTGAAGAAGGACACATTTCAACCGCTAGCTGTATCCTAGCTAATATATCCATGCAAATAGGTAGACCCGTTCGATATGATCATAAAAAAATGGAAGTGATTGGAGATCCCGAGGCCACAAAGCTTCTTCAACGCCCCTATAGATCTCAATGGGAACATCCAATGCCTTAAGTCATTTCAATTATAGTGCTGCCTCAGGAAAATATTCAGCATGAAACCCATATACAATAGGCTCGGGCACAGTTGCTCTTGCAATCTCTTGCATGCTCAACGCATCAAGAATCATTAAAAATGAATGTTGATTTTGTGTATCCAAGACAATGGAAATAATTATCCCATCTTCATCATTTTTACTCGTTGGAGACGGGATAAAATAAGGTTCACCTGGATGACAATTTTCCTCGTGCCAATAACTTGATTGACCCGTTTTGGCATTAATCTTAACTATGCTATTATAAAAACCATTTCTTATTTTAGGATGTAAACTAACACCATAGGTGAAACCATAATCACCATTCATATTATATCGCTTATAGTCAATACGAGGTAATTCAATGCAGGCATCTGAAATAACCGAAGCATCAATTTTCTTTGTACGTAAATTCATTCTATATCTTCTCAGTGTACCTATAGGTAAGGACACGGAAGGATTTTCAAGCTCTTTCAAATAGTATTTATTTACAATAGATGCATCATCATATGCATTCAAATCCATAACCAACTCCTCTCCCTCCTCCCATGCATTAACATGATGAAAACTAAAGAAAGGATCAGTTTCGAATTTGGCTTTTAATTTCCCGGTTTCTTTATCAACAATCCAAATCATTCCACCTTCTTTTGGAAGCCAATGATGATTCTCAATATAAGGACGCTTCCAAAAAAGCAACTGAATTGGCGTTACCAATAAAGGGCCAGCAGCAATAATGAAATATTTTTTACTCATTCCAAACCCATGCAAATATGCAGGCTTTGCTACGGGAATAGAACATAGGGCCTTTCCCTTATTCGCCATGTCATAGATTCGATAATAACTTTGCATACCAAACTTCACCACTAAGTTATACGCATGCTCATCCTCAAAGTGTGGATGCGCCGTAGTCTTATAGGCAAAAGCGCCAGGCACAATTTCATCTACTCCAATTTTCTCAAGGGTATGCGGATCAAACTCAACTTGCATAGGAGTTTCACCTAATGCCATATATCGGTCTCCAATCTTTGCAATATTAATCTTAGGGTTATCAGTCATATTAGGAAGCATCGGGAAAACATATGACTGCACTTTTTTAAATATCGATTTGCATGGATCAGTTGCAAATTCAGAATAACTTAAATCGCCTTGCTCAGTAGCTTTACGATACGAATCACACTCAATATACTTGCATATGTAATCTACCTTACCTTCACGAATATTAAAACTGTGCAACGCACCCATAGCATCAAACCAATGATTCAATCTCTTTTTATCTAGGTTGAACATACCAGGACCATTCCTAATATAATTACCTTCTAACCAATCGGGGATCTTCCCAATAACTGGAATGTTATCTAGCGCATACTCTTTTTGATTGCGATCTATCCCTAATGAAAAAAAAGAGTGCGCTGTCTTCATAATTCTTTAATTAACTTCTGCTAGTTTCAATTCACCTACTCCTTCAATAACTTTCTGTTCATCAATCATATCGGCTGCAATTGAGTTAGCAGCTATTTTCCCTGATGCCATCACAGCAGGAACACCTGCTCCAGGATGAACCCCAGCTCCAACAAAGTATAAGTTATCAAAAAACCCTGACTTAACCTGTGGCCTGAAAAAACCGGATTGCATCATAGAAGGCTTAACTGAAAATGCCGCCCCTAAATGACTATTCAATCGCCTATGAAAATCAACAGGCGAAACAACATGTTGCGCAATCACATTAGACCGAAGGTTCGGAAGATAATTATCTTCTAAAAATAACAT
>CANGBH010000104.1 GCA_947451935.1 Chitinophagaceae bacterium | reverse complement strand
TCAATTTCAGCTACAGCAGGTGGTGGGGAAACCATCAATTGGTACAGTGTGTCAACTGGAGGAACTATTTTACCAAATGGTTCTAGTGTGGTGAATTTTGTAACTCCAAGTATCTCTGTTACCACAACATACTATGCAGAGGCATCTAATGGATGTCCATCATCTACACGCACAGCAGTTGTGGCAACCATCAATCCATTGCCATCAACCCCTACCGGCACAGGCGCATCAAATTGTGGTACTGGCAGTTTAACCTTATCTGCAACAGCAGGCGTAGGCGAGACGATTGATTGGTATAGTGCTTCAACAGGTGGAACATTATTATTAAGTGGATCCACGAGTTATACTACACCGAGCATCACTGGCACAACAATTTATTATGCACAAGCAAGAAATACCACAACGGGTTGTACATCTGCATCTCGAGTTGCGGTTACCGCCACTATCAATCCATTGCCATCAACACCTACGGGTATAGGTGCATCAAACTGCGGTCCTGGTACTCTAACATTATCTGCTACACCAGGTGTAGGTGAGACGATTGATTGGTATAGTGCATCAACAGGTGGAACTTTATTGTCAAGTGCTTCAACAAGTTATACTACACCGAGTATCACTGGGACAACAATTTATTATGCACAAGCAAGAAATACGACTACAGGTTGTATATCTGCATCTCATGTTGCGGTTACGGCCACCATCAATCCTTTACCCTCAACACCTACGGGTACAGGTGCATCAAACTGCGGTCCTGGTACTCTAACATTATCTGCTACACCAGGTGCAGGTGAGACGATTGATTGGTATAGTGCTTCAGCAGGTGGAACATTGCTTCAAAGTAATACGACTAGCTATACTACGCCAAGTATCAGCGCTACAACGATTTATTATGCACAAGCAAGAAATACGACTACGAGTTGTATATCTGCTTCTCGCGTCGCAGTTACAGCAACTATAGATAATCTTCCTATTGCATCCCTATCATATGGATCTGAACTCTGTAATTCTATCGGAATAGCTCCTGTTACAATAGTTGGTCAGTCAGGTGGAATATTCAGTTCATCTTTGGGCTTGAGTATTGATTCTTCAAGTGGTGCAGTTAATCTTGGGTTAAGCACTACCGGAAATTATACAGTGACTTATACATTTTCAGATGGTACATGTTCTAATTCCACTACAAAGTCTATAACTATTTTAGAAGATCCAGTTATTTCATTTTCTAGTCAATCTCTAAATACCTCAATAACTATTCCTGTTTGTGGATTTATTGGAGGCGGAACGCAACTGCATATTTTTTCAGGTATTCCAGCAAGTGGATCTTCCTATCAGTGGGAAGTAAGTATAGATAGTGGTCAAACATGGATAAATGGCCCTGGACCTAGTTCTTCTCAAATTCAGTATGTGTTAGATCCATTCTACACAGCCTTTCAAACGACACCTGGAAAATATTTATTTAGGTTAATTATTGGCGCCAATGGCTGTACAAGAATAAGTAGTACAATTGAATTAGTTGTTATTCCTGGAACATTACTTACTCCTGGTTCTATAGCTTCAAATCAAGTTGGATGTAATTCATTAGATCCTGCTGTACTAACACGTATTTTAACTCCAACAGGGGGCGTTAGTGGATTTACATATCAATGGCAGTTATCATTGGATAGTTTAAATTTTACGAACATAATTGGCCAAACAAATTCATTCTATGATCCTCCCGTTACATACAGTACGCAATATTTTCGTCGTATTGTAAACTCGGGGACGTGTAATGCGATTAGTAATGTTGTTAAAATCACCATCAATCCATTGCCTGCTATACCTACGGGAGGAATGAATGTTCAGCTTTGTGGAACAGGTTCTGCAACAATTAATGCCACTGCTCCAAGTGGATCAATAATCGATTGGTATTCTGATTCGACAAACGGGACTTTGTTATTAAGCGGCTCAAGTAATTACACAACACCTAGTGTTGGAACTACAACGTATTATTATGCCCAATCTAAAAATATAATTACCGGATGTATTTCTTCTGCACGACTTAAAGACACATTAACTGTAAATGCTTTGCCTACATTACCAGTTGCTGTAAATAATCCAAGGTGTTCAGCAGGAACAGTTAATATTTCTGCAACACCTCCTGCAGGTTCTACTATTGATTGGTTTGATGCCTCAACTGGAGGTACTCTTTTAAAATCCGGATCTACAACATTTGTAACGCCAATTATTGCTACAAATACTACATATTATGCTGAATCTAGGAATACAACAACCGGTTGTATATCGATAGCACGAACACCGGTAAATGCCATAGTTAATTTATTGCCAGCAGAGCCAGATGCATTAGATGTTGAACGCTGTGGTCCTGGTTCTGTTACCTTGACTGCAGTAGCTGGTGCAGGAGAAACGGTAGCATGGTATTCTATTGCAACTGGGGGGACTGCATTAGCAACAACAATTTCATATACGACACCAGTTAATAATGCTACTACAACCTATTACGTTGAAGCTAGGAATACTGCTACTGGTTGTATTTCGGCTACACGATTTGAAGTATCTGCAATTATTAATACACCGCCTATTGCTCCAATTCCAATAAATGGTGTACGATGTGGAACTGGATCTGTAACCCTTTCTGCAATGCCTGAAGCAGGTTCAACCATTGATTGGTATGCAAATTTAACTGGCGGTGCTGTATTGTTATTGGGAAGTGATACCCTTAATTATGCAACGCCAAGTATTTCCACAACAACGACCTATTATGCTGAATCCAGGGATTTGGTGACAGGTTGTATTTCAATTGCAAGAACTCCAGTTACGGCGACAATAAACTCGTTGCCACAAGCTCCATCCAAAAATGATATTCTTGCATGTTATGATTCAGTAGTACATACTGCAACTGCTCCGGTAAATACAGGCGAGACTTTAGTTTGGTATGATGCTGCAACAGGCGGTAATATTATTTCTGCACCAAGTGGTAGAGCCCCAGGAAGATATGCTGCATATGCTGCAGCAGTAAATGATGCAACCGGATGTGAGGGACCAAGGACGTTAGTCACGGTCGTGATTAATTCAACACCACAATTGCCCATTATATCAAGTGTTGAGGTTTGTTATGACGGAGCAGTACACATTGCAAATGCAACACCCAATGCCGGCGAGCGTATACTTTGGTATGATGCATTAGTAGGGGGTAATATCACTATAGCGCCAAGAGGAACTAATGCAGGTTCTTACACAGCTTATGCAGCATCAATAGATTCGTCAACCGGCTGTGAAGGAGTAAGAGTGTTAGCGATAGTAAATATTAATCCACTTAACGAAAAATTAGTCGACACCACAATATGTGCAAACAAATTACCGTTCAAAATTTTTGGTCATACGTTTAATGCATCAGCTACTGTTTTAGATACGATTCCTGGAATAAATAGTTGCGACACTATTAGAACAATTAATGTGACGGTTAATCCATTGAACACGTTAACTATTAATGAAAAAATTTGTGCGAATCAATTGCCCTATTTATTCCTTGGCCAAACATTCACTGCTGCAGGTACTATTGTTGATACTGTGTCGAGTTCAACAAGTTGTGACACAATTCGAACAATAAACTTATTCGTTAATTCACTAATTAGTCAAACAGTTGATACAAGTATCTGCTATAATCAACTGCCATTCAAGATTTATGGCCACAATTTCAATTCAGGAGGTTCTCGAGTTGATACCGTTTCTAGCATCACTACATGTGATACCATTAGAACTATAAATGTTATTGTGAGTGCTTATAATGCCAAAACTATTGACACAACAATTTGTATAAGCGATCTGCCATTTGTATTCTTTGGTCATATTTTCAATGCGTCTGGAAGTATAATTGATACGGTGTCGAGTGCAACAAGTTGTGACACTATCAGAACAATTAATGTTGCAGTCAGTTTGCTCAACACTAAGAATATTAATGTAGCCATTTGCGCTAATCAATTGCCATTTAGCTATCTTGGTCATATTTTCACTTCAGCTAGAACTCTTATTGATACAGTTGCAAGTTTAACAGATTGTGACACTGTTAGAACAATCACAGTCAGTATTAGTGCATATAATTACCATACTATTGACTCTTCAATTTGTGCTAGCCAATTGCCGATCACACTTTTTGGACATGTTTTTAATGCAACAGGAAGTGTTGTGGATACTCTTTCAGGCAGTACTAGTTGCGACACTATTAGAACAATTAATGTGACGTTTAATCCGCTGAACACTACGACTGTAAATGCTACAATTTGTGCGAACCAATTGCCATATAGCTTCCTCGGACATACATTCGCTACCGCCGAAACAATTATTGATACAGTATCGAGTGCAACAGGCTGCGATACGATTAGAACGATTAACCTAGCTGTTTATCCACTCAACACATTAACGATTAATGAGACTATCTGCGCGAATCAATTACCATATTCTTTCCTCGGACATACATTTATTGCAGCTGGAACCATCATTGATACAGTTTCTAGTGCAACAGGATGTGATACGATCAAAACGATTAACCTAGCCGTTAATCCACTCAACAGAACAACTGTTAATGCTACAATTTGTACAAATCAATTACCATACAGTTTCCTTGGTCACACGTTTACTGCTGCAGGAACAATCACTGACACGGTTTCGAGTGCTACAGGATGTGATACGATTAGAACGATTAACCTAGCGGTTAATCCACTGAACACAACGACTGTAAATACTACAATCTGCTCGAATCAATTACCATATTCTTTCCTCGGACATACATTTAATGCAGCTGGAACCATCATTGATACAGTATCAAGCGCTACAGGATGTGATACAATAAGAATGATTAACCTAGCCGTTAATCCACTGAATACGAAGATAGTCGATACTGTGATTTGTTCCTCTCAACTGCCATTTACGATCTTCGGACATGTGTTCACTGCAACAGGAAGTATTGTTGATACAGTATCGAGTGCAACAAGCTGTGATACTATCAGAACAATCAATGTAGCGGTTAATCCACTGAACACAAAAACAGTAGATACCACAATTTGTGCAAATGAACTTCCGTTTATCTTCCTAGGATATACATTTACTGCTGTTGGAACGATCATTGATACGATTCCTGGAATAAACAGTTGTGATACGATTAGAACGATCAATGTAAATGTTAACGCATACAATACAAGTACAGTCGACACTACGATTTGCGCATCTCAATTGCCATTTACGATTTTTGGACATGTGTTCACTGCAACAGGAAGTATTGTTGATACAGTA
>CANGBH010000103.1 GCA_947451935.1 Chitinophagaceae bacterium | reverse complement strand
TGTTTTACCCTACCCTATTTTTTAGAAAATATTCTTTACCAATTAAAAGACAAGCAAGTATCGGACCCCATTGAAACTAGAGAAGGTATTATCTTACTTAGACGCATCAGTTCAAGAAAGGTAACTGAAAAAATAAGTGCTAGTCAGATTTTAATTAGTGTTGCAGAAGATGCAGGAAACGAAGAAAGACAACTAATAAAAAATAAGGCCGACTCAATACATAACTTACTACTAAAAGGGTCATCATTTGAAGAAATGGTAAAGCAATTTTCAGATGACAAAAGCTCGAATGAAAATGATGGACTCATAGACAATCTAGAATTAGGAAAATACGATCCTGTATTTGAAAAAAATATCCTACGTCTCCAAAAAGACAATGACATATCACCCGTATTTCAAACATCCTTTGGATTTCATATAGTTAAAAGAATATCTGCATTACCCATAGAAGAAAATTTTCAGTCAGTAGAAACTGAAATAAGAGAAAAAATTCTGCAGTACGACAGAAAACAGATTGCAGCAGATGTTTTTGAAAAAAAGGCCATTGAGATAGGAAAGGCAAAAGGGTTAAATACTGAAGAGAAGGATTTTATTTCGAATAACCTATCAACGTTAAACCCTGCATATAAGGATCAGCTAAAAGATTTTCAAGAGGGGAACCTTCTTTTTGAAATTATGGATAGGCAACTATGGAGTAAAGCAAACTCCAATGTTGCTGACCTAAAAACACTTTACAGTCAACATCCCGAAAAATATAGATGGGAGAATCCAGTGAAAGCAACTATAATTACTGCTTCTCAAAAAGAAACAGCAGAAGCAATCCGAAATGAATACTTGAACAACAAATCAATTGACCATATAAAAAAATATTACACAGAAGTCGCCTTAATAGACAGCGGGCGATTTGAAGCAAAAGAATTAATGGGAGTGGGTACCAGCAATGCAAGAGCAGGATTTGTTTCAGAAATTTCTTACAATGAATCTGATGGCTCTGCAAATTTTATTATCATAACCGAAAAGAATCAACCCTTCTTAAGAAAGTCATTTGAAGAAGCAAAGTCAATGCTAATAAATGATCAACAGGCATTAATGGAAAAATTTTGGATTGCAACGTTGAAGAGAAAATATCCAGTAACAATTAATAAAGCAACTTGGAATAGTTTGCTGAACGAAGTGCACTAAAATATTTTACTTACTGCATTGTATATGACGCGTGGCTTACCTAAAGTATAATAATGTAAGACAGGCACACCTGCTTTTTTAAGTTCTTGTGATTGATGAATCAACCATTCTTGACCAACCATTTCACAATCCTCGTCAGACTTTGCCCGGTTCATTCCATTCAATAAGTCACTTGGAATATCAACGTGAAATATTTTGGGGATCATAGTCAACTGTTTCTTATTCGTTATTGGCTTTAATCCAGGTATAATCGGAATGGTTATCCCATTCTCTTTACATTTCTCAACAAACTGGAAATATTTAGCATTATCAAAAAACATCTGTGTAACAATATATTCTGCCCCAGCTTCCACTTTCGCCTTAAGATACTTAAGGTCTGATTCTAAGTTTGGTGCTTCAAAATGTTTTTCAGGATAACCAGCAACACCTATGCAAAAATGTGTTCTAAATCCGTCGCGTATATCTTCTTCTAAATATATTCCATTGTTTAAGCTATCTACTTGCTTTAGCAAATCAATAGCGTATCTATTACCATTGGCTTCAGGCTCAAAATTGGTTTCGTTTTTTGTAGCATCCCCACGCAAAACCAATACATTATCAATGCCTAAGAAATTTAAATCAATCAATGCATCTTCTGTTTCTCTTTGTGTGAATCCACCACAAATTAGATGGGGAACTGCATCAATCTTATAATGATTCATAATAGCAGCACAAATACCTACCGTACCAGGGCGCTTTCTGATTTCAACTTTTTCAAAAGTGCCATCAACTTTTTTCTTAAAAATCTGTTCACTACGATGATAGGTGACATTAATAAATGAAGGCTTGAATTCCATCAATGGATCAAGGTGCTGGTACAATGAATTGATGGTTTTCCCTTTCAAAGGAGGCAAAACCTCAAATGAAACCAACGTGTCTTTGGCCTGATTTATATGATCAATTACTTTCATGCTACTGAATTACATTTTAATAACTGGGCAAAAATACATAAACTATCCCCTTTTTAGTCATTCCGTTAAACTGTTAAAAGGAATTCGCCTCGGTTAAACTGTCCTTTTTTTAATTAATTTGCACCAATGAACCTCACTATTCATACAAAAGGCCTAATTAAACGATACCACAATAGAACTGTTGTAAACCAAGTATCTATTGATGTGGAGCAAGGACAGATCGTTGGCTTGCTGGGTCCAAATGGCGCTGGTAAGACAACATCATTTTATATGGTTGTCGGCTTAATTAAACCTGATGAAGGCGAAGTTTACCTAAATGACCTCAATATTACAAAGTTGCCCATGTACAAAAGAGCTCAGATGGGTATTGGCTATCTGCCACAAGAAGCATCTGTTTTCAGAAAGCTAAGCGTAGAAGATAATATTGCTGCCGTTTTAGAAATGACTAAACTTACCAAGAAAGAAAAAAAAGACAAATTAGAAGAACTACTCAACGAATTTAGACTAACCCATGTTAGAAAAAATAATGGCGATTCATTAAGTGGAGGGGAAAGAAGAAGGACTGAAATCGCTCGTGCATTGGCCGTTGATCCAAAATTCATTTTATTGGATGAGCCTTTTGCAGGTGTAGACCCCATTGCCGTTGAAGACATTCAAACCGTTGTAGCTAGATTAAAATACAAAAACATAGGTATTTTAATTACAGACCATAATGTAAATGAGACCCTCTCCATTTGCGATCGAGCCTATCTTCTAATCGAAGGCAAGATATTCAAACAGGGTACTGCAGAGGAATTAGCAGAAGATGAACAGGTGCGCAGACTTTATCTTGGACGTAATTTTGAACTGAAAAGAAAAGATTATCTTCACGAAGAGGCCCGTCAGGATTCCCTTTACGGAGATCGCTGATCCTCAAAAACATCATGAAATTATTAAGCCCTGCCATATCCACCTTGGCGAGGTTGCGCTCATGGCGAATTGAAGCCTGGATGCAACATCCCATTTCAGCACAACGGGAAGTGTTGCAGGACCTTGTTACAACAGCACAATATACAGAGTTTGGTAGGCAGTATGAATTCTCAAAGTTATTCACCACCAAAACATTCAAGCAAGCATTACCCATACAGGAATACCATGACATAAAGCCTTATGTAGAACGAATCATGGCAGGGGAACAGAATTTACTTTGGAATACCCCAATTAACTGGTTTGCTAAAAGCAGTGGAACCACCTCAGACAAAAGCAAGTTTATTCCGGTAAGTCAAGAAAGCTTGGTAGATGGTCATTTTAAGGCAGCAAAAGATGTTCTTTCACTCTATTACATGTTTAACCCAGAGTCTGATCTCTTAACTGGGAAAGGACTAGTTGTTGGAGGCAGCCACTCAATAAGTAGCCTGCATGAAGAAGCACACTATGGCGACCTCAGTGCCGTACTCATGCAGAATACACCCTTTTGGGGTCAATGGATTAGAACACCTGATCTTCGTATTGCATTAATGGATGAATGGGAAAGCAAACTTGAAATGCTCGCCGAAACAACCACAAATGAAAATGTAAGTTCTGTATCAGGTGTGCCAACCTGGACAATGTTGTTATTCCAACGCATCCTAGATATGACCGGCAAAAAAAACATGAAAGAAGTCTGGCCCGCACTAGAATTATATATTCACGGTGGTGTATCATTTCATCCCTATAAAGAACAATTCAAGAAACTCATAGGCGAAAACATACACTATTTAGAAATGTATAATGCCAGTGAAGGTTTTTTTGCTGCACAAGATATTCCTGGCTCCGATGGGATGCTACTATTCCTTGATCATGGCATATTTTATGAATTTATGCCAGTAGAAGAATACGGAAAAGCAGAACCAAGAACGATAGGATTGAAAGACATAGAACTAGGCCAACATTATGCTCCGGTCATCACAACAAATGGAGGTCTTTGGCGATACCTTGTTGGCGACACCATTCAATTCACCAGCAAAAACCCATTCCGAATAAAAGTAAGTGGTCGATTAAAATTATTCATAAATGCTTTTGGGGAAGAATTGATCATTGATAATGCAGATCGAGCAATTGCAGAAACATGCATCAAAACAAATGCCATAATAAGCGATTACACAGCAGGGCCTGTCTACTTTAGCGAGGACGGGAATGGAGCACATGAATGGTTGATTGAATTTGAGAACGAACCTTCAGATTTAAAAATTTTCAGTTCACTACTAGACGAAGAACTAAAAAAACTAAACAGTGATTACGAAGCAAAACGGTATAAAAATATTGCCCTGAGAGAACCTCTAGTTAGGTCATTGCCTCGTGGTATTTTTACTCAATGGTTAAAGTATAAAAATAAATTGGGCGGTCAACATAAAATACCTAGACTAAGCAATGATCGCATCATTATTGATGAAATCACATCATTGATTAATTCACAACCTATAAAAGGTTAGAATACATTCAATCCTAAGCCTAATCCATACACCTGATGTATAACATCTTTTAATTATCTTGCACAAAATCTTAACTAATGAAATTGCTTGAAAATAAAGTTGCGATAATTACCGGTGCAGCGCGCGGAATTGGTGAATCAATTGCCATTAAATTAGCAGAACATGGCGCAAACATAGCTTTCACATATGTGAGCGATAGCAGTGCAGAAAAAGCGACCAACCTAGTAACTAAACTTGAGGCCCTAGGCGTAAAAGCAAAAGCATGGAAAAGCAATGCAGGTGACTATCAACAAGCAGAGTCATTTGTAAATGATGTAGTAAAAGAATTCGGAACAGTTGATGTATGCGTTAACAATGCAGGAATTTCAAAAGATAATTTACTACTACGCATGACTCCTGAGCAATGGGATGAGGTGATGGATGTGAACTTAAAAAGTGTTTTCAATATGACAAAACAAGTCATTCGTCCAATGATGAAATCCAAAAAAGGATCCATTATCAATATGAGCTCTATCGTTGGCGTTCGTGGAAATGCAGGTCAGGGAAGTTATGCCGCAAGCAAGGCAGGAATAATCGGCTTCACTAAATCCATTGCCCTTGAATTAGGAAGTAGAAATGTTAGGGTAAATGCCATTGCTCCAGGGTTCATAGAAACAGATATGACACACTATCTTAAAGAAGGTGCAGCAGCGGAAGCATTTCTTGC
>CANGBH010000102.1 GCA_947451935.1 Chitinophagaceae bacterium | reverse complement strand
TTTGTAATTTACTATTCCCTCCTTGCCTCTTGGCCTATTGCCTCATTCCCTCCTTGCCTATTGCCTCTTGCCTTGTATTTCCCTATTTATTCGGCTGCGGAGTATACCTCAAATAAGGCTTAACAATATTCAATCCTTTTGGAAATTTAATTTTTGCATCCTCTGTTGAAACAGCAGGAACTACAATTACATCTTCACCTTCTTTCCAATCTGCAGGTGTAGCAACACTATAATTTGCAGTAAGTTGTAACGAATCAATTACACGCAATACTTCAAAAAAGTTTCTACCGGTTGAAGCTGGATAGGTGATAAACAATTTTATTGTTTTATCTGGTCCAATGATAAACAGTGATCTAACGGTAAACGTTGCAGACGCATTTGGATGAATCATGTCATACAATCCAGCAACTTCCCTGTTTTCATCAGCTATAATGGGAAATCCTACAGTACAATGCTGCGTTTCATTAATATCCTTTACCCAACTCTGATGCTTGTCTAGGCCATCTACACTCACTGCCAGCACCTTCACATTTCTTTTTTTAAATTCTTCTTCTAACTGGGCTGTTCTGCCTAATTCAGTTGTACAAACAGGTGTAAAATCTGCTGGATGTGAAAAAAGAACACCCCAGCTAGTGCCTAGGTATTCATGAAAATCGATATCTCCTGCAGTAGTTTTAGCTTTGAAATTTGGCGCTATATCGCCTAATCTTAGTCCCATGATATTTTATTTTAGCTGCAAAGAAAATGAATTTTTATTACTCTACAAAAAGTATAGACTTTATTTTATGTAAAAGTATATTTAGCGATACTACCATACAACCCATTAGAAATAGAGCATTCCGGCTTATTTCTGATGTAATTCACTCTCCCCTATTGATGGATTTTTTACCAAAACGTTTCTTGACATTATCAATTGCCCCGTATAACTTTTCCTTTTTTATGCTATTTTCAAAGAGGTTAGTTTGAACACTGTGTTCAACCAGATCGCTAAATCTCACACCGATTAGCCTAAGGGATTTCTGCTGATCATAAAACTGAAGAAATAGATCCCGTATCACCTTGATCAGTTCATCATCATAGGAACTAGGACGTATAGCAACTTGCTTGGTTTGGGTAGTGAAGTCGGGATAACGCAACTTCACTGCAACACATCGGGTCATTTTTGATTCTTGCCTTAATTGATGTCCTAACTTCTCGGTCATCTTCAATAACTCCGAATGCAAAAAATCAAGGTCATTGGTATTTTCGAAAAATGTTTGCTCAGTAGAAATAGATTTAGCTTCATGATGTGTATGAATAGTGCCCTGGTAAACCCCTATTGATTTTTGCTTCAACACCTCCGCATATTTACCTAAATATTGCTCTAGGAGTTGTGTAGGAAATAGTGAGAGATCATGAATGGTTAAAATACCTAATGTATTCAATGTTTTGAGCATATGCTCCCCAACACCCGGTATTTCTCCAACTGACATGGGAGCTAGAAACTCTTGCTCTTTTCCGGCAAGGATATGCAAATACCCATTTGGTTTAGCTGCATTTGTTGCCATCTTGGCTACCATTTTATTCGACGCAAGTCCAAAAGATATGGGCAACTTGGTTGTCTCCATAATTTCATTCCTCAACTCAATTGTCCACTGCAGCGGATCAAAAAAACGATCCATTCCCGTAAGGTCAATGTAGAATTCATCAATAGACGCCTTTTCATACATAGGCGCTTTTGCAGCAATAATATCAGTTACCCATTGAGAGAATTTTCCATATTGCCCACGCGAGCTCTTGACTACAGTAGCATGTGGACAAAGCGCCATGGCTCTTGCCATGGGCATGGCAGACTTAACTCCATACTTTCTTGCCTCATAGCTGCATGTACTCACAACACCACGTTCTTTGCTACCTCCAAGAATAAGAGCCTTCCCTTTTAAGGAAGGATCAAGTATACATTCAACCGATACGAAAAATGCATCTAAATCAAAGTGTGCAATATAAGGTTGTGCTGTGCTCATTTGATATTACCCATTTCAGCAATAATAGACTTGGGAAAATCAAGTTAAATAAATATCCAATAAACCTTCAGGGAGATCAACATGAATTTTTTCTGCTTTATGATCCACTTTTACCAAGGTGCTCTCATTGATAGGAATCAGCACTTCTTTTCCATCGATTTCAATGCGCAATAAAATTTGGAGTGGCTGCTCAATAACTTCAAGCACCTTTCCCAATGCCTTTTTTTTCTCTATGATACTAAAGCCCAATAACGAAATAGGTGCAGCTTTAGATGCCATACGCTTTGCGTCTGTTGATGACAGCCAGACTTTCTTTTTCAAATATTTTCTAGCCTTCTCGGGTGAATCTATTCCTTCAAAGGAAACAATCAACTCTTCAGCAGATTTGATTTTGACTTCATGGACAAAATAGGGAATAAAGCGATCCTGCGCTTCTTCTATAAAAAAGGCTTCAACTTTGGTAAGTTCAGGATTGGCTCCAAGGTGGTGCGACAATACAATTTCCCCTTTAACACCAAAGGTTGCTACTAGGCTTCCTATGTTTACGTAATCTTCCATTTTTACAAAAAAAAGCCCCGTAAAAAACGAGGCTTTATATTTTTAGACTAGACCATTATTATTCTGGTGTTGCTTCAGCTTCAGCTTGAGGTTCTGCTGGTGCTACTGGAGCAACTACTGGTGCAGCTTGAACTGGTTGAGGACGTGTAAATGGAGCACGTGTTCTTTGTTGACGACGAGCACGCATTGCTTCATCCTGACGTTGTCTTGCCTTAGATTCTTGATCCTGATGCCACTCCTCAAATTTGACCATTGCGGCTGCTTGATCGAATAAACCAAGACTTACTCCACGCAAAAGGTGTTTCAAATACAATACGCCTTTGGTTGAAAGGATTTTACGAACAGTATCTGTTGGTTGAGCACCATTGCTTAGCCACTCAAGCGCTTTTTGACGATCGATCAATACTGTTGCTGGATGTGTTAAAGGATTGTACGTACCAATCTTTTGGATGAATTTACCATCGCGAGGTGCACGAGCATCTGCTACTACGATAAAATAGAAAGGACGTTTCTTGCTTCCGTGACGTTGAAGTCGGATTTTTACAGCCATAAAAAATTAAAATTTTTATTGGGTGGTTAAAAAATAGGGTTAAAATGAGTTTGCGAAGTTAATAACTTGTTGGCAAACTTCAAAATACTTTAAGGCATTAAATTTAAAAAGTTAAGTTAATAGATAGTCTTGATAATCAATGAATCATCTACGGCTGAATTTTGGCATAGAAGGCATATTACCCATACTTTTCATCATTTGCTTCATTTGTTCAAATTGCTTAAAAAACTGATTGATTTCATCCATATTTCGTCCACATCCTTTTGAAATGCGTTTCTTTCTGTTCATATCAATAACATCCGGATTAGCTCTTTCAAATGGCGTCATTGAACCAATAATCGACTCAACCCCCTTAAACGAATCATCACTGATGTCTATATCCTTCACGGCTTTCCCCATACCGGGTATCATGCCGATAAGGTCTTTGAGGTTTCCCATCTTCTTAACTTGTTGGAGTTGATCAAGAAAATCTTGAAAATCAAACTGATTTTTTCGAATTTTCTTTTCCAACTTTCGCGCTTGCTCTTCATCAAAATGGGCTTGGGCTTTTTCCACCAAACTGGTGATATCACCCATGCCTAAAATACGTTGTGCCATCCTATCGGGATGGAATACATCCAAGGTGTCTAATTTCTCACCATTGCTGATAAACTTGATGGGTTTTTCAACCGTGTATTTTATGGAAAGTGCAGCACCACCTCGTGTATCGCCATCGAGCTTAGTTAGTACAACCCCTGTGAAATCAAGCCTTTCATTAAAGACCTTTGCCGTATTTACAGCATCTTGTCCTGTCATGGAATCCACCACAAAAAGAATTTCTTGTGGTTTCAAGCTTTCTTTGAGTCCGGCTACTTCATTCATCATCACTTCATCAACTGCTAAACGACCAGCCGTATCAATAATCACTATATTCTTATTATTACTTTTTGCGTATTTCAGTGCATTTTCAGCAATTGACTTGGGATCTTTATTTTCTGGTTCTGAATAGACATCAACACCAATTTGTCCGCCCAACACCGTTAACTGATCAATAGCTGCAGGCCTGTATACATCACAGGCTACCAATAAGGGTGATTTTCCTTTTTGATTTTTAAGGTAGTTCGCTAATTTACCACTGAATGTTGTTTTACCAGATCCTTGTAAACCTGCTATGAGAATGATGGCTGGATTTCCATTGATTTGAAATTCGCTGATGGAACCACCCATTAACTCTGTAAGTTCGTCTTGAACAATCTTAACCATAAGTTGTCCAGGACTCACTGCTGTCAAGACTTTCTGTCCAACTGCCTTCTCTTTTACTTTGTCTGTAAATTCCTTTGCAATTTTAAAATTCACGTCCGCATCAAGCAATGCCTTGCGGATATCCTTAATCGTGTTAGCAATATTTAGGTCAGTTATCCGTCCTTCCCCTTTGATTTGCTTGAACGCCGAGGCGATTCTTTCACTTAAATTTTCGAACATAAAAATGAATGTATTTAAAAAAAAATGAACATCGATAGATGTTCATTAAGATAACAAAGTTAATAAAACTATGTTAGTGAATGCTATAGAAAACTTTTCAGGCGCATTGTGCTCGCATGTTGCCTAAGTGTGGCAAGTGCTTTATCTCTGATTTGCCTTACTCGTTCGCGGGTTAAGTTGAATTGTTCACCAATATCTTCCATGCCCATAGGCGTATCCATGCCGATACCATATAGACATCTTAAAACACGTTGTTGCTTTTCTGGCAAACTTTTAAGTGCTAGCTCAATTTCATAATGCATTGAATCTGATTGCGATTGCTCATCTGCAGGGGCAGCATTTTCATTTTCCATAAAATCAATCATCGTTGCATCACTATCTGTTCCCATGGGAGAATCTAGACTAACATGGCGATTGGACAAATTTATGGTTGCTGATATATCTTCTTCATCCATCAGAAGCTGCTCAGAAAGTTCTTCAATGGTTGGCTCACGTTCAAACTGTTGTTCAAATTCTTGTGAAGCCCGGGCTACTTTATTCCTAATTGATAATTTATTCAATGGAACTCGAACGATGCGAGATTGATCTGCAAGCGCTTGAATGATAGATTGTCTGATCCACCACACAGCATATGAAATAAAACGGAAACCTTTTGTTTCATCAAAACGTTTTGCAGCGCGTATCAAACCCATATTGCCTTCATTTATTAAATCAGGCAGAG
>CANGBH010000101.1 GCA_947451935.1 Chitinophagaceae bacterium | reverse complement strand
TACAACATTGGAGAGCTTAATAAACCATTCAGTGATGCAGAAAAAGCACTTCAAGCGTATTACTCAGTAACTGAAAAGAAAGACACAGCAACTAAAGCGGCTGCACCAAGTGCAAAAGCAACTGATACTACAAAGTCAGCTACTATTGGAGAGATTGTAAAAAGTGGAGCTGCAGCAAAATCAGATACTGCCTCAACTAAAGCATCAGCAAAATCATTTTTCAAAATATTCCAACCTGTTCCTCCTCAGCAAAATGCCCAAGGAAGAATGTCATTCGCACCATATATTGGATTCATTCAAAGCAGAGACACTTCTGTCTTCAATGAATATATCAACATAGAGTCTGTAAAAAATCAATTCCCCGGTAATGTAAGATTTGCTTTTGGCATTCCAGAAATGGATGAAAAAGGTGTTAAGAGTGATGTGGTGTCAATCTATGCATTGAAAACAGTAGAAGGTTCTGAAAAAGCAAAACTTGAGGGAGATGGCGTTCAGCAAGCAACTCAAGATTATGACGATAAAGGAAGGCCTGCTATCAAAATGTTGATGACAAAACAAGGTGAACGCATCTGGGGTGAATTCACTACAAGCAACGTAGGCAAACCGATTGCGATTGTCCTTGATAATATTGTTTATTCAGCACCAAATGTTATCAACCCCATTACAACTGGCAATACAGAAATCAGTGGTTCCTTCACATTAGAAGAAGCACAAGATCTTGCGAATATTCTTCAATCAGGAAAACTTCCAGCACCAGCAAAAATTGTACAATCTCAAGAGGTTGGACCAACACTTGGTGCATCGGCTATAAAAGGCGGAAGTTTGGCATTTGCCATTTCATTTGGCGTAATCTTCCTATTGATGTTGGTTTACTACAATACAGCTGGTTGGGTTGCTAACATAGCACTTATCCTAAACCTCTTGTTCACTGTAGGTGTATTGAGCGCATTAGGTGCAACACTTACTGCTCCGGGTATTGCAGGTCTTGTACTAACCATCGGTATGGCAGTTGATACCAACGTTATCATCTTTGAACGTATTAAAGAAGAACTTAGGTTAGGTAAAAGCTATCAAACAGCTGTTACAGAAGGCTATAAGCGTTCCATGGCACCAGTGCTAGATGCGCATATCACAACGTTACTTACTGCATTGATCCTTTTCTATTTTGGACTTGGACCAGTACTAGGATTTGCGACAACACAAATTCTTGGTATTATATTATCATTATTCTGCGGAATTTTGATATCAAGGCTTATCACTGATTTTTGGACAAAAAAGAACAGACACTTTGAATACTTTACTGCTGCAAGCAAAAGCGTATTCAAGAATGCGAAATTCAAATTCATTGAATATAGAAAAGTTGCCTACTTCATTTCTGTAATCGTATTGTTATTGGGAGTTGGCTCATACTTTAACGGATTTGATGAAGGTGTTGAATATAAAGGCGGAAGAAGCTATACCGTTCGTTTTGATACACCAACACAAAATGAAAAAATCAGAACTGAATTAAAGGTTGTTTTTGAAGAATCACCCGTTATCAAAACTGTTGGTGATAACAAGACCCTTAATATCACTACTTCATTCATGATTGACAATACAAGCAAGAGCACTGACTCTTTAGTATTGAGCAAATTATTTGAAGGACTTAAATCTGATTTACCTGCTGGACTATCCTTTGCAGACTTTAATAAAAATTACAAACAAAGTTCACAAACCGTTTTACCGTCAATTTCAGATGATTTGAAAAAAGGTGCAGTTCAAGCAACCATTTTTGCAATCATTGCGATTTTCCTTTACATATTCCTTCGCTTCCGCGACTGGAGATATTCATTGGGTACTATTATCGCCCTGTTACATGACGTATTTGTAACTTTAGCGGTATTCTCTTTCTTAAAAGGAGTAGTTCCATTCCCGCTAGAGATTGACCAACACTTTATTGCAGCTGTCCTGACGGTTATCGGATTCTCGATGAATGATACAGTAATTGTATTTGACCGTATCAGGGAATACAGCAATAAGCTCAAAGGCGAAACAAAGGCTACCATCATTAATAAAGCAATCAACGATACATTGAGCAGAACCATCATGACTTCACTCACTGTATTTTTAACCCTTTTGATTTTGTTCATCTTCGGTGGTGAAGTAACTAGAGGTTTTGCTTTTGCTATGTTAATCGGTGTGTTCACCGGAACATACTCCTCTATTTTTGTGGCAGCACCAGTATTGGTTGACATTGCAAAAGATAAACCATTGGGTTTAGCTGACGCATCAACTAGCCAAAAGAAAAAGTAATTGAATTTCAATAGCATAAAAAAAGCCGATCTGAATTCAGATCGGCTTTTTTTATTGATACAATATCCTGTTATACGGCAAACGAAGTTCCGCACCCACAGGTAGCTGAAGCATTGGGATTAGTGAAAACAAACCCTCGGGCATCAAGTCCTTCCTTCCAATCAATCTCCATACCAAAAAGATAAATAGCATGTGCCGGATTAATAACACAAGGAATTCCTTCAACATCATGAATTTCATCTCCAGGCTTCTGCTCATCTAATGCCAATAAATAGCTTAGCCCTGAACATCCACCACCTTTAACTCCTATGCGAAGAAATTTTTCAGCCTCTTGATGAGACACCTCAAATAACTTTAGCAGTTCTTTCTTTGCCGTAAGCGTAATCTTTACAGGGGCTGGTTGAATAGTATCCATACTGCGAAATTAATAACAAATAACAAAACCACAATTCAAGCGCCTTAATGTACTTTTGTTTTAACATATCATGAAAATCACAGACCCCATAGTTTCCCTCATTCTTATCATTATCTTATTGATAAGTGGGATAGTTTTCTATTATCGGCAAAAACGCCACAAGAACACTGCTCAAAATACTCCCATTCCGGCTTCACAATCAACAGGCTTGATCATACAAGCCTATGAAAGACTAGTTACCCTTGCGGAACGGGTTGGGTTCAAATCACTTATTTCCCGATTCCCTGCCGGTAGCTTAAATACAATTGAGTTGGGGGAAGTTCTAAAAGAGGCGATTAGAAATGAATTTGAATTCAATTTATCCCAACAAATCTATGTTTCCGAAAAATCATGGACTGCTCTAACCGACTTAAAAGATCAACAGTTATTTATTATTGATCAATTGATGAATGCATTACAACACAATGCAACAGGAAAAGACTTACAAGAAGCCATGTTGAGCTACCTTAATGCAGACCAAAATGCTTCACTGCAAACTCTAGTATTGGAAACACTGCGATATGAAGCCAGACAAATGATCATCAACTCCTAATTGAAGTCAGTATGAGCCAAACAAGAAAAACAGATTCTGGCATTGAAATAAAACCAGTTTATACTGAACACGATAAAGTAAGCTCTCCCAGCCTTCCTGGCCACTTTCCATTCACAAGAGGCGTACAAGAAAATATGTACAGAGGGAAAAGCTGGACGATGCGTCAATATGCAGGATTTTCAACTGCAGAAGAAAGCAACAAACGATATCATTTTTTACTTTCACAAGGAGTGAATGGACTTAGTGTAGCATTTGACCTCCCAACACAAATAGGCTATGATAGCGACCATCCTCTTTCGGAAGGTGAAGTGGGTAAGGTAGGTGTTGCCATTGATAGTATAGAGGATATGGAGGCGCTGTTCAAGGATATACCTCTTGAACATGTTTCTACATCCATGACCATTAATGCTACGGCAATCATATTATTGGCCATGTATGTTTCCATTGCAAAAAAACAAGGAGCAAATCTTGAGAAGCTTTCAGGAACTATACAAAACGATGTATTAAAAGAATATGCTGCAAGAGGAACCTATATATATCCTCCAAAAGCATCCATGAGAATCATAACCGATATTTTTGAATGGTGTAGTCATTCACTGCCTAAATGGAATACCATTTCAATTTCTGGGTATCATATAAGAGAAGCTGGAAGCACAGCAGTTCAGGAGGTTGCCTTCACCTTAAGCAATGGCAAAGCCTATGTAAAAGCTGCCATAGATAAACAAATTGAGATCAATACACTTGGAAAAAGACTTTCCTTTTTCTTTAATGCACATAATAATCTATTTGAAGAAGTTGCAAAATTTAGAGCCGCTAGGAAAATATGGGCAGGCATCATGAAAGAGCTTGGCGCTACTGATCCCAAAGCGATGATGCTTCGTTTCCATGCGCAAACTGGAGGAAGTACCCTTACCCAACAACAACCACAAAACAATATTGCGCGAGTAACCATCCAGGCATTAGCTGCTGTATTAGGTGGAACACAATCACTCCATACAAATGGCTATGATGAAGCCCTAAATTTACCTACAGAAGAAGCTGCTCAGATTGCTTTACGCTCTCAACAAATACTTGCATTTGAAAGTGGTATTGCAGACACTGCTGATCCATTAGGTGGTTCTTTTTTTGTAGAATCGCTAACTGACTCTATTGAAGAAAAAGCACTTGAGCTTATTGAACAAATCGACAATATGGGTGGAAGTGTGCGTGCAATCGAAGAAGGTTTTATGCAGCAACAGATTGCAGAAAGCGCCTATGCCTATCAGCAAGCGATTGAATCAAATGAAAAAGTCATTGTAGGCGTAAACAGTTTTGTCACTAATAATGAAAAGGAACTTTCATCCATCCAAATAAACGAATCCATTAGGGCAATACAAACAGAGAAATTAACAGGTCTGAAAAATACGCGAGATCAACATGAAGCTGCACGATGTCTTCGCCAACTAAAAGATGCTGCTAGTGGAGAAGCAAACCTTATGCCTTTCATCATAGAAGCCGTTGAATGCCATTGTACGCTTGGAGAAATTTCAGATACCCTACGATCAGTATTTGGAGAGCACCAACAATAGATCAAATAGATCGTACATAGAACTCATTGAACTCTGTCCTAAAGTCACAAATCTCATCTTCATACTGCTCAAACTTTTCTCGCAATCCCATATGATGAGATGACTGCAGTGTTCTATCTAACCTATTATCAAAGGCTGGCTCAAATTCAAGCTCCTCAATGTGTGCAGAAACCCTATTGTTTAATTCTCCTAAGAATTCCCTCAAATGATTGAGCTTTTCATTGAAGAGATTTACCTTTTTCTCAAAAGGACCTGTTGCATCACATTCACTTAGGGCATTGAGTCTGCTTTTTATGATATCTAAATAAGAATGATAGAAATCAATGGCATTAAGCCAGTCGAAATGTTCTGCTTGCTGTGGGGAAGTTTCGGTGATCATCATATGCTTGAGTTTGAGACCAAGGTCGCATAAACAAGCACTATACGTCAATGACTATTGTCAATCTAT
>CANGBH010000100.1 GCA_947451935.1 Chitinophagaceae bacterium | reverse complement strand
GAGTGCAGCTCAGCGTGCTGATTTCAAAAAATGGACTCGCCTAAGGAACGCTGTATATGTAACATATCCCTATGCTAAAAAAGCAGGCGCAATAATCAATGATGTCAATCGTCAGCTTATGTCAATGCAAGATGAAGGCCAACGAAAAAAATATATTACTTCAAGGGAAAAGGAACTTAAGAAAGAATTTACTACTCCGCTAACGAACTTGTCAGTCTATCAGGGTAAGATTTTAATGAAACTCATCAATCGAGAAACTAGCAATACCTGCTATGAATTGATTAAAGAGTTTCGCGGAGGGTTTTCAGCGCAGTTTTGGCAGACAGTCGCTTGGTTTTTTGGAGGAAGTTTAAAACAAGACTACTTACCTAAAACCGAAGATGCCGAAATGGAAAAAATTGTCCGTGAAGTAGCCCGGATGTATGGGCATCAGTCTTAATCTGCATGATTCTTTTTATCAAATGACTTCTTTCTAACGCGTATCTTTGCAAACAAATCATCCTACATGAAATTATTCATCTTGGCAATCGGCGTGCATCCTGATGATGTTGAACTGAGTTGTTCTGGTACCCTAATAAATGAAATTAAAAAGGGTAAAACTGCTGGTATAGTAGATTTAACTGCAGGGGAATTGGGCACTAGGGGTACAGCTGAAACTCGATTTGCTGAAGCTAAATTAGCTGCTGAAATCATAGGCCTGTCAGCAAGAGAGAATTTAGGCATGCGGGACGGATTTTTTAGGAATGATGAAGAGCACCAATTGAAAGTAATTAAAGCCATTCGAAAATATCAACCTGAGGTTGTGCTCGCTAATGTGTTAGATGATAGACATCCTGATCATGGTAGAGCAGGCAAACTAGTGGCTGAATCTTGTTTTTTGGCCGGCTTGTCGAAAATAGAAACGATTGGGGATGATGGTGAGCCTCAAAAAAGATGGAGACCTAAGCAGGTCTTCCATTATATACAGGACAGATTTTATGAGCCTGATTTAGTGATTGATATTACTGATGTATTTGAGCAACGCATGGAAGCCATAAAAGCGTATGCAACACAGTTTCATGCCTCACCTGATAGTGCTAAAGGCGTTCAGACTTATATATCTACACCCGATTTCTTAGAAGCCCTGATTTCTCGCTCGAGGTTATTGGGAAAGAGAATTGGAGTGAAATATGCAGAAGGATTTTTAACTCAAAAAAATATTGGTATCCGAAGTTTTGATGATTTAATATTAAATGAGACTTAGTATTAATTCATTGATTGCTTCATGTATAAGTAAATTATTAATCAACTAAAATTTGATATTGCTATGTCTACAATAAAAGTTGGTCTTGTTCAAATGAGTTGTACAGATGTTGTGTCCGAAAACCTTGCTAAAGCAGAAAAGGGAATACGAGACGCTGCTTCAAAAGGAGCTCAGATCATTTGCTTACAGGAGTTGTTTACGTCACTTTATTTTTGTGATGTTGAAGATTACGACAACTTTAATCTTGCAGAATCGGTACCTGGTCCTTCAACAAATGCACTAGGCCTTGTAGCAAAAGAATTGGATGTTGTTATTGTTGCTTCACTTTTTGAAAAACGAGCTCAAGGGATATACCATAACACCACTGCAGTCATAGATGCGGATGGAAGTTATCTTGGGAAATACCGTAAGATGCATATCCCGGACGACCCTGCATACTTTGAGAAATTTTATTTTACTCCAGGAGATTTAGGATACAAAGTATTTAAAACAAAATTTGCTACGTTAGGTGTTCTGATTTGTTGGGATCAATGGTATCCTGAAGCGGCCCGACTCACAGCACTTGCAGGAGCGGAAATCCTTTTTTATCCAACTGCTATCGGTTGGGCAACTTCTCAAAATCAAGAAACGAATGACGAACAATTCAATGCATGGCAAACTATACAACGAAGTCATGCTATTGCAAACGGAGTTCATGTGGTTTCAGTCAACCGAGTTGGCCTTGAGCAAAATGGATTGATGAAATTCTGGGGTGGTTCTTTTGTATCTAATCCTTTCGGTAAACTACTTGCACATGCTTCACATGATCAAGAGGAAGTATTGGTTGTAGAGGTAGACCTTGCCAAAACAGATCAGTACAGAACTCATTGGCCATTCATGCGCGATAGAAGGATAGACTCTTATGCAGAGATAGTAAAGCGTTATATCGATTAGGGTAATTAAATTTAAGGCTCTGTGTTTTAAAGCTTATGAGCACTTCAATAGTTAATCATATACAAAATATTCAATTATAGTTAATGACTCCTAAATCTCTTGGTTATTATTTTCCTGCTGAATTTGCACCTCATGCATCTACTTGGCTAAGCTGGCCACATAAAGAAGCATCATGGCCTGGCAAAATAGAATCGATATTTCCTTCTTACATTGAATTTATTAATCAAGTCTCAAAACACGAAGTGGTTAATATTAATGTATGTGATGTAGATATGGAAGCTACAGCAAAAAAGATGTTAACTCAAGCTGGGGTTGATTTACAAAAAGTTCATTTTTTCTTGCATCCTACTAATGATGCGTGGTGTAGAGATCATGGTCCTGCTTTTCTGTTGAATAAATTAGACCCATCTAAAAAGGCTATAGTAGACTGGAATTATAATGCATGGGGAAATAAATATCCTCCTTTTGATCTTGATGATGTGATTCCAACATTGATAGGGAAAAAAATGGGATTGCCGGTTTTCAATCCTGGAATAATCATGGAAGGGGGCTCTGTAGATTTTAATGGAGCAGGTACAGTGATTACATCAACAGCTTGTTTATTGAATCAAAATAGAAATCCTCATTTAACGCAAGCTGAAATAGAACAATACTTACTTGATTATTATGGACAGGATCAGGTGCTTTGGGTCGATGAAGGAATCATTGGTGATGACACCGATGGTCATATTGATGATACCGTTCGGTTTATTAATGAGGATACGGTGGTGACTGTGGTTGAAGATAAGAAGGATGATGATAATTATGCGTTGCTTCAGCATAATTTGAAGCAATTGAAAGCAATACGACTACTAAATGGCAAACAGTTGAATATTATAGAAATACCCATGCCAGATGATGTTATTTGGGAAGACCAACGCCTGCCAGCATCCTATGCTAATTTTTATATTGCAAATGGCTTGGTGGTGGTTCCAACATATCGGTCAGCTAAGGATCAGAAAGTAATAGATATTTTAGCAGGATGTTTTTCTGATAGAAAAGTTATTGGTATTGACTCTACTGATATTATTTGGGGACTAGGTAGTTTTCATTGCTTAAGCCAACAGGAGCCCCGGTAAATGATAAGCCCGCTTGCTATTTAATGTCGTTTCTGTGTTTTTCGTTACTTGAGATATTGTGAACATCCCATTCAATCTTTTTTTCAAATGGGAAAATTCGTTTATCACAAGTTGTCTTGTTGCAAATTTTACATGAAAAATCAAGGCATCCATCAGCATGCACAAAGAGTTCAACACTTTCTCCAAATTCATTTTTTGCGATAGCAGAAAAAGCATCGATTTCATCATGTGCTTGATGTACATTCAAATACCAAGGAACAGTAAGGTGACAGTCAACATGAATCACAGAACCGAATTTTATAATTCGTAGATTGTGAAAATCAACCCAATTTTCTTTTCTGTTTTGATTGATTCTTGCTACTAATTTCTGCAACAGTTCAAGATCAGCCTCATCCATAATGCCGGATAAAGAGCTGCGTATGATGGTATATCCTGTGTAGATAATAAAAAATGCGAATATGATCGCAACAACACTATCAAGCCAAAGCCAAGATGTAAAATAGATGAGGGCCATTCCTCCGATAATTCCGATAGTTGAATAGGTGTCAGTTTGTAGATGCTTTCCGGATGCAACTAGCGCTAGCGAATTATTCTTCTTTCCAATTTTAATTGTGTACCATCCTGTAAAGTAATTTACTAAAGCCGTAACTCCAATGATGGCCATGCCAATATCTAATTTTTGAATGGCATGGGGATGTAAGAGATTGTTAATGCCTTCGTAGATAATTATAAATCCTGCAAGAGCTACCAAGCTACCTTCCACGGCTGCTGAAACAAACTCTGCCTTTCCATGCCCATAAGGATGTTCTTTGTCTCGTGGCTTTGCAGCAATATATAAACTATATAAACTTATAAAACCTGCCACCACATTTACAGTGCTTTCTAATGCATCAGTAAGAACAGCTACAGATTGGGTTAGCCACCATGCAATAATTTTTAATACAAAGAGTATCACGGCGACTGCAGCTACAAAGCCTTGAAGTCTATAGTTTAACTCTGGAAGGGTTCTTTTCATGTAAAGTATTCAAGTCTAATTTATATCATTGCTTGGTGTAAAAAAAACATTAAATCATTTTTTCGAGTAATTCTATATCTTGTCCAGATTAGGCTTGGTCACAATTATGGGCTTTATTTTCTTTTGGCTCTTGTATTTCATAAATTTGATGTTGCGGAATGTCTATTTTTGTTGATATTATTTTTCATAATTTAATTCATTCGACTGATGGCTATAAATACGGAGGCATTCAACATGTTAAAGGCTAAGTCAGATGCAGCAGGAGTAACGTTGGTCGCTGTTTCTAAAACAAAGTCCGAAGAAGATATTCTAGCATTATACAATTTAGGTCAGCGTGATTTTGGCGAAAATTATGTACAGGAGTTGATTAAAAAGCACGAATCACTTCCTAAAGATATTCGTTGGCATTTTATTGGGCATCTACAATCTAATAAAGTTAAACTGATTGCCCCTTTTGTTTACCTTATACATGGAGTGGATAGCGTGAAACTGCTTGAAGTTATTAATAAGGAGGGAGAGAAGATTAAGAGAAAAATTAAATGCCTACTTCAAGTGCATATAGCCAAAGAGGAAACGAAGTTTGGATTTGATTTAATTGAGGCAAGACAAGCCATAACACATGTTTTTGTAGAGACAAGTTTTTCGAATATTGAGCTATGCGGACTCATGGGGATGGCTTCTTTTACCGCTAATCAGGACGAAGTGCGACATGAATTTAGCTCATTGAAGTCATTGCATGAAGAGATTCGAAGTAGAGTAGACATTGATAAAAATAGCTTCTCTATACTTTCCATGGGGATGAGCGGTGATTATGAATTAGCCATATCAGAAGGCAGTAACTTAATAAGGGTTGGAAGTTTGTTGTTTGGAGCTAGAGCGTAACGTTAATTCACTCTCTATAATCTTCCTGGTAACATAAAGGACTCATTATTTTTTTGATTTCAGCGCCGCATAATCAAATACGATATTGCAAAATGCTTTTACACCAACATCTAGCATGCTATCATCAATGAAAAAGTCAGGAGTATGATG
>CANGBH010000099.1 GCA_947451935.1 Chitinophagaceae bacterium | reverse complement strand
CTGAAATTGAAAGTAATTTATATGTTTCTCCTTTTACCACTTTAACATTGGGGTAAGAGGCAGTAAAGGATTTAATTAAATCATCACTAATGGCAGAAGCTTGGGCAACCACAAACAAGTACTCGCTGAAATACTGGCTTGCAGCCAGCATGATAGGTAATTTTTTAGTAATTTCTTGTTTTCTTGACCCCGGTAGGATGGCGATGATTTTTTTACCTTCTTCAAATCCAAATTCTTCGCGAATTTTTTGCACAGGATGTTGTGACTTGAATCCATCAATGATTTCAATGAGTGGATGCCCAACATATTCTGTTTCGTAATTCCATTTTTTATAAAATGCTTTTTCGAAGGGAAGGATCACCAACATTTTATCGACAGTCTTTCGAATCGTTTTAACTCTTTTTTCTTTCCAGGCCCATACTTGCGGTGAGATATAATAGATTGTTTTATAACCCTTCTCTTTGGCAAATTTTGCCATGGGTAAGTTGAAGCCAGGGTAGTCTACAAATATGACCGCATCTGGATTATAGGACAGTAAATCTTCTTTGCAAAAGCGCATATTATTGAGGATCGTGCGCAAATTGGCAATCACTTCTGAAAAGCCCATAAAAGCAAGGTCCCTATAATGCTTTATAATGGTTGCGCCTTCGGCTTGCATCAAATCACCTCCCCAAGCCCTAAATTCTGCTTGGCTATCTTTCAACCGAATGGCACGTATCAACCTGCTGGCATGAAGGTCACCTGAAGCTTCTCCTGCAATTATATAATACCTCATTCAATCATATTAGGGTGGTGATTAAAAGAAATAGTTATGCAAAAAATTTAAAGAGCAGTGATGTGATGGCATATATAAGCGTTATGGTAAAAATGCCCTTTGCCGTTTTATCTCGTTGCCCGTTAATGTATAGGGTGAAAATAACGATGTTCATTAATAGACATGGGATAGTTAACCCTGTTACCAATTGCTTGTTTGTTTGCAAGGCATGTATAAATTCTTTGAAAGGGAATAGGCTGAATTTCCAATAATAATATCCCCAAAAGCTAATGATGGGCATTACCAATCCAACGAATATGCCAAATGAAAATTGATCTTTTTTAAATATTACCATGCGTAGTTTTTTTCAACCATTTTCTTTAATGAGTAATTGGTTAAGTCATATTGAACAGGTACGATGCTTACATAGTTATTTTTGAGTGCCCATACATCGGTATCTTTTCCTTTGTCAAAATTCAAAAACTCTCCCGTCAGCCAATAATATTTTTTCCCAGAAGGATCTTTGCGTTCATGAAATTCTTCCTTGTATTTTGCATAGGCTTGACGACATACTTTAATGCCTTTGATAAGCTTTATATCTACTGCTGGAATATTTACATTCAAACAAAGATGTTTATCTGCCTTTTTAGATAGAATTTGCTCAACAATTTTTCTAGCGTAAATCATTGCCCCACTAAAATCAGCCTCATGGCTATGATCCAATAATGAAAAACCTATTGCAGGAATATTTTCAATCGATGCTTCTATCGCAGCACTCATTGTACCTGAATAAATGACGTTAATGGAATGATTGGCCCCATGGTTAATACCACTTAAACATATGTCTGGTTTCTGATGTAGGATTTTATCAACGGCTAATTTTACGCAATCTACCGGGGTGCCATTGCAACTCCATGATTCCACTCCCTCTATAAGGTCGGTTTTATGCATGCGTA
Source organism: Chitinophagaceae bacterium (assembly GCA_947451935.1). GTDB lineage: Bacteria > Bacteroidota > Bacteroidia > Chitinophagales > Chitinophagaceae > Pollutibacter. The sequence continues at coordinate 3,658 of CANGBH010000099.1, read as the reverse complement.
GGGGGAAACCAATAGTAATGGCATGTCCCATACCGGATTGTGGTTTATCTGGTGCCACAACCACTACACGTCCTAAGTCTTTCACCGCTTCAACTAAGTGCATGATTCCCGGTGCAGTGAGTCCATCATCATTGGTGATTAAAATGACGGGCTTTTTCTTTCCAGATTTCCTGTTTACGTCCTTTTTCATTTTCCTCTTTGTATGGTTAAAAATACGCTTTATTTCCCTGAAGGTCTTAGCTGTCTGCCTTGATTATCTTTAAAAAATTAGTAAAAATTTGTTTGATAACTAAAATATTTAGTATATTGCTCTAAAATTATTAGTATGTCACAGTCGTTTGCAGGTCAAAATCTCAAGTATCTACGTAAACTCAAAGGCTTAACGCAAGAAGAGTTCGCCAACAAACTTCAGATCAAGCGTTCATTGCTGGGAGCCTATGAAGAAGAAAGAGCTGAACCAAGAATTGATGTTCTAGAGCTCATCAGTGATCAATTTAAAATCAGTTTAGATGATCTACTTCGAAAGGACCTCAGTGAAGTGAAAGGGAATTATTTGGCAAAACGTCGGATGCAAAAATTAGGGTCGGAGCCCAATCAAATTCACTTTGTTCCCATGAAAGCCGCCGCAGGCTATCTAGCAGGCTATGCCGATGAAGAATTCATCGACGAGTTGAATACATTTACCTTGCCAATGCTTGGAAGTGGCCAGTTTAGGGCTTTTGAAATTATCGGAGAAAGTATGTTGCCGACGCCAAGTGGATCTATTATAGTTGGACAAAAAATTGATGGGCTAGAGGATGTAAAGCAACATAGCACATATATTGTGGTGAGCAGAAGTGAAGGGATTGTATATAAGCGATTATCCAAAAACCCAAAGGCAAAAAATAAAATAACCCTTACCAGCGATAATCAAGCCTATCAGCCATACGATGTTAATGCAGAAGATATTCTAGAATTATGGCAAGCTCATATGGTCATCACCAAAGTGGCTCAGCAGCAGCGTTGGGATGTTGGACAATTAGCCAGCCTGGTTTCAAACCTTCAAGATCAGGTCAGCTCCATGAAGAAAAGAATGAACTGACAGGGAATTTACCCCTCTAATTAATTTTATGCACACTCCGTTGATAACCTCATTTCCAAAGGGGAGGTGCATTATTTTATCTTTGATCGGCTCAGCGTTCATTTATGGATGCTGACTGGATTTTCATATTAAATGTAGAAAAGCACATGTCGAAGCAAACCGGAGGTGATATTTTTGAATATAATGAAGACTCAATAAAGAGTCTGGATTGGAAAGAGCATATCCGACTTAGACCGGGAATGTATATTGGAAAGCTTGGTGATGGCAGTAGTCAAGATGATGGTATCTATGTTCTATTGAAGGAAGTCATGGATAACTGTATTGATGAACACATGATGGGCCATGGTAAACAAATCGACCTCACCTTAAATGGCCGGGAAGTTACCATACGAGATTTTGGTAGAGGAATTCCTCTTGGGAAATTGGTGGATGTAGTGAGCAAAATCAATACAGGCGCCAAATACGATAGTAAAGTTTTTCAAAAGAGTGTGGGGCTAAATGGAGTAGGTACAAAAGCAGTTAACGCACTGAGTGAATATTTTAAAGTAACCGCTTATCGGGAAGGAAAAGAGCGCTCTGCAGAATTTAAACGTGGTGAACTCATCAAAGATTACAAGGAAGTAACATCCAAAGAATCTAACGGAACCTTAGTTGAATTTATACCTGATGAAAATATTTTTAGAAACTTCCATTACATATCCGATTACATTGATAAGCAGCTCTGGAACTATTGTTATCTGAATGCAGGACTTATTATCAATTATAATGGAAGAAAATTTGTCAGTAAAAATGGTTTGCTCGATTTATTACACCGCTATGCAAATCAAGATGAACTTAGGTATCCAGTAATTCACCTTAAGGGAGAAGATATTGAAGTAGCTCTCTCGCACAATAATGAATATGGCGAAGACATTTACAGCTTCGTCAACGGACAATATACCACCCAGGGTGGAACGCATGTAGTTGCATTTAGAGAAGCTATAGTAAAAACAGTGCGTGACTTTTTTAAAAAAGACTACGATACTTCTGATATACGTCAAAGCATTGTAGCGGCTATTGCAGTTAGGGTTCAAGAACCTGTTTTTGAATCTCAAACAAAAACAAAGCTAGGCTCTCAATATATAGCTGAGGGTGGACCATCAATGAAGAACTTCATGCTCGATTTCTTTAGTAAAGAACTCGACAACTATCTTCATAAAAATCCGTCTGTCGCCGAAGCAATGAAAAAGCGCATTGAGCAAAGTGAACGGGAGCGTAAGGAATTGGCGGGTATTAAAAAATTAGCAAACGAACGAGCTAAGAAAGCCAATTTGCACAATAAAAAATTACGTGATTGTCGGGTACACCTGAACGATGAACCGTCTGCAAAAGCAAAGCAAGAGTTTATCGCTAAACAACTACAAAGCACGATTTTTATAACCGAAGGAGATTCTGCAAGTGGTTCCATTACCAAGTCGCGAGATGTTGAAACGCAAGCCGTATTCAGTTTGCGAGGAAAGCCACTCAATTCGTATGGCCTAACTAAAAAAGTGGTATACGAAAATGAGGAATTCAATTTGCTACAGCATGCATTAAATATTGAAGAAGGAAATGATGAGCTGAGGTACAATAACATTATTATAGCCACGGATGCGGATGTAGATGGAATGCATATTAGGTTGTTATTGATGACTTTCTTTCTTCAATTCTTTCCCGACTTAGTGAGAGATGGGCATGTTTATATTCTTGAAACTCCATTGTTTCGTGTACGCAGCAAACAAGAAACCATCTACTGTTATAGTGAACAAGAAAAACAAGCGGCAGTTAAAAAGATTGGCGCTAAATCTGAGATCACCCGATTTAAAGGGTTAGGTGAAATTTCTCCTGATGAGTTTAAAAATTTCATTGGTGTAGATATGCGTAAAACCCCAGTAATCTTGGAGAGCCAAATTCATATCCAACAATTGTTGGAATATTTTATGGGAAAAAATACCCAAGAAAGACAAGATTTTATTGTTTCAAATCTTCGTGTGGAAGTTGATTCCGTAGACGAATTAAATTAAACTAGTGAACATGATACATGTTGTTTTTAATGAACCAGATGTTGACGTAATTTCTAAAGCGATTGAATTAGACGAATCACTGGCTGGTCAAGTTTTACTTATTCGTGATGACTATGCCGTTGGTCCCATAGAAAATATCTATACAGCAGAAGGAAGTGAAAATCGTAAAGCGTGGTGGCAAAATGTTCTATCAGGCAGTGAATACGAAAACCTGATTCAAGATGGCAAAGTAAATGATGAAGCAGTGGTTCGCAACATCAAAACTGCGTTAGATGATAACGAAGATGAGGTGATCTGGATTTGGGCCGCTCAGAATAAACATGATGTATCCGGATATTATTGGTTGATGAGTCAATTGGCATCATATCAGTCAAGGATATTTATCTTATACCTAAACAACCTCCCTTTCATAAACGAGAAAGGAAATATATTTTATCCAGATTGGCTTAGTCAAATTCCTGCACGTGAATTTATTAAGGCTAAAAAATTGGCTCGTCCTATTACGCCAAGTGAATTCGAAGTGGATTCTGATGAG
>CANGBH010000098.1 GCA_947451935.1 Chitinophagaceae bacterium | reverse complement strand
CTATGCTCCACTTCCTCTCTGCTATATTTGTTTAATTTCAGTCCAGGAAGCATCACATTTTCAAGAACATTAAATTCATTTAGTAGGTAGTGGAACTGAAAAACAAATCCAATTTTTTCATTTCGAATATGGGCTAAAAATTGTTCATTTCCCTTGGGCATTATTATTTGATCAATGAAAAGACTACCATCATAGCTCGTATCCATTGTTGATAAAATATAGAGTAGTGTTGACTTTCCACAACCAGATTTGCCTGTTAGTGAGACGAACTCACCTTTTTCTATGGTAAAATTGACATCCGATAATACATCAACTTTAATGGGGTCATTAAATGATTTACTAATTGATTTTGCCTCAAGTATGATGCTGTTCATTTTATTTTCCTCTTATAATTACTACTGGATCAACTTTGCTGGCTTTTCTTGAAGGGAACCATCCGGCTAAAAATGTAGTGATGAGTGAAAAAATGATACCTATCGTGTAAAAAATCGGATTATAATTGATAGGATATGTTTTTACTGTGGGTAGTGATGGGGTATTAAAAGGAATCTGATCTATTGCAGCCGATAAACCAAATCCGAAAACCAATCCTAGTAATCCTCCAAACAAACCAATGCTTAGAGCGATCATTAGAAATATTGTTTGTACATCTTTTCCTGAAAACCCTGTTGCTTTAAGTATAGCGATAGAATCCATTTTCTCAAAAATCATCATATTGAGAATATTGTAGATCCCAAACCCTGCTACGATAAGTAGTGTTATGCCAACTGCATAGGATATGATGGTCCTTACTGAACTGCCTGTTTCAAATTGCGAGTTCGCTGTTTGAATATCTTCAGCATCTGTTTCAAATAGTGTTTCGTATTCTTTGGCCATTGCTGGGGCCATATTTATGTCATTCAATTTTATCTGTAGTTCAGTAATATAGCTATTGGGCTTAGATAATATTTTTTGGACTGTGCCTACGGAAGCGAAGCTTTGTGTTTTATCAATATCTCCTAAACCTGACTGAAAAATTCCAACTACTTTCAATTGAAATCGTTCTCCGTTTGAGGTTGTGATATATACTATATCTCCAATATCAACTAAAAGCATCTTGGCAAGGCCTTTCCCAAGTACGATACTGTTAGTGACCTTGTCTAAATCTTCAGCATTCCCGTTAGTGATGTATTCATTGAAGTGAAAGAGTCTGCTTTCTTCATTATAGTTAATGCCGTTGATTGCGCCAGTAATATCAGTGCTGCCTTCATTAAAAAATATCTGTGCCGTAATTTTTGGAGAAAATCCAATCACTCGTTTATCGTTTGTAATTCTAGTGGCAATTGCACTGCTGTTGTAAATTGCTTGTCTATTGGATTCAGATTTAATTGAACTTATAAAATTATGCGAGTGCATAAAATCCGGATGCAAATTAATTGGTTGATGGACACTTGGCTTTATATCGTTATATAATCTAATATGTGGCGTTCTATTTAAAATTAGTCCATCTAATAAGTCATTTAATCCTGACATGAACCCTAGTAATGTGATGAACATCGTGATACTAAACGTCACTCCTACGGCAGCAACCAATGTTTGTTTCCACCGAGCAAGAAGTAGTGATTTCGCAATGCTTACTAGAAGCTTGTACTTCATTTAAGGGGTTTAGTAATTTCATCTGACATGGAAATGCCTTTGAGTATTTCCACTTTATCATAATCCATTAGACCGGTAACCACTTTTATTTTGTTTTTACCGATCAACACATAGCTATTATCTATTAGGTAGTTTCTAGGTATAGTTAATGTATTTTTCTTTATCTGAATTACGATATTTCCTTCAACACTTAAATTAGGATATAGGTGTGTGGGTTGTTTTATGAAGTTGGCTTCTATAGTAAATGACCTTGTTTTTTCTTTCATCAGAGGCTCTATTTTACTTACTTCAGCTTCATCTACATCCCCTTTATGGCTATCCATACTCAGAATTACTTTTTGCCCTAAGGTTATTTTTGAAATATCAAATTCATCTATTTCTAATTCGACAATAAACCCATTTGAGTCGCCAATAGTAGCAATAGGATTAACTGTGTTAATCATTTCACCTATGTTTTTTGTAAAACTATATAGACGACCATTTACTTCACTTTTAATGGTGTAATCATTCATTGTTGCGTTAGAGATCTCTGCATTACGTTTACTTTGTTGAGCAAGAAACTTAAGCTGTTTTTCTAAGTCGTTTAAATGCAATTGACTTGCATTGAAATTTGTTTGTGCATTTTCGAGAGATAGGATCTTGTTGTCTAAATCGTTTTTACTTCCAATTCCATCAGCCCATAATTCTTTCTGTCTTTTCAATAACGATTTTTCATTATCAAGTTTTATTCTGGCAAGCTCAACTTCTTTTTTTGCTTGTTCAATTTTTTCTGTATTCGAAAAGATTGAATTATAGTCTTCTTGTGCTCTAGCATTTTCAACATTTAATTTTTGTGTTACGTCAGAAAGACGTGCTATTGCCTGTCCTTTTTTTACTTGCCCACCTTCCTCTACTAAAATTTCTTTTAATATCCCAGTCATGCTGCTGTATACCTGGTACTGTGTTTTGCTTTTTACTAGTCCTGATGCGTAGACCGACAAGGTTATATCTTCATTTTTCGGGAATATTTTCTCTTCTTTTGTTTTGCATGCTTCGAAGAATAGGATAATTAATAATATCCCAGATATCAGGACTAGATATCCTTTTTGAGTTGTGCTACGAACCGTTACCATAATATTATTTTACCAAAATGATTGCTGTAAAGCAGTACAAAGTTATTATTAACTCAGTTAATATGGGGTCTAAAAAATATTATTTAGTAATTATTGATATACAAGTGGAGGAGTAATCTGATTGGTCTTAGTGTATATTATTTCTGATTTGGCTTAATGTAGATCTGTGACCCAATGCGAAGCCTTTTTATGTTTGTATGTAGTATGATTAACTGTTCTTCCGTTTCAACTTCGATTTTATAATAGCTCCCAAAAAATGTAATTCTTTTAATAAACCCCTCAATTCCACTGCTGTTGTCTGTGTTAATTTCAATTGATTCGGGTCTTATGAATACTGACAATTCATTGGAATGATTTGTAAAAGTTTCTTTGAGCTTTATTGAATTAGGGTTTATAAAGGTGTATTCTCCAAGCAGTCCTGCTACATATTCATTCATTGGGTTAATGTAAATTTCTTGAGGAGTTCCTTGTTGAATAATAGCCCCTTCATACATGACAAGAATTTGATCAGACCACGAAAGTATATCAAGCGGGTCATGCGACACCAGCATGCAGGTTATTTTTAATTTATCTGAAAGGTCTTGAATTACTTTTCGAATTGTTTTTTTATGCAGCATATCAAGATTCGAGAAAGGTTCATCTAATAATAATAGTTTAGGTGAACCGACTAATAATTTTGCTAAACCAATTCGCTGTCTTTCTCCACCAGAGAGTTGATCTGTTTTTCGTTTAAGTAATTGATTAATTTGGCAGATTTGAAATATTTCTTCTGCTTCAGTATCTGAAATTTTAGTTGCGTATTCTAAAAGTTCATGCACATAATAGTTATTATGAAGCTCAAAGTGCTGCGATAGGTATGCAATGCTTTCGTGTCCTGGAATTAATTTTTCATTTGGTCCTAAAACCTTTTTTCCTTCAAATTCAATTAATCCTGTTTCGGGTTCAAGTAAACCGGCTATCAATTTTAGTAGGGTGCTTTTACCGGATCCTGTTTCGCCAATTACGGAAATCTTTGAAAATTTAGCTACGCTAAATGTAGTGGACTTAAGCGTAGCGCCTTTCGATTTAGTGATTTCATTGACGTCTAATAAATTCATTGAATGCATTCATTACGATAATGACTGCAAATTAAATAGAAAGATTGTGGTATAGTGTATATATTTTAATTCCTCTACTTTGTGACTGACTTTACGACTAATTGGGAATTATTTTTTAAAGCCATCTCGAATCATGACGAAAGAGGTGTATACAATAACTACAATTACAATGATTCTAAGTGTATCAAGAGGTAGTGATTTAACAATAAAGGCGGCAATGAGTACAGCAATGCTTCCCGGTATCGCCATGCCTACAGCGGCTTTTCTATTATAGAACCCTTTTTGAATAAATTTATATGAGGCTGGGGGCATTAAAAAGGCGCAGGATCCCATCATGATTGGGAATGCTACTTGTGGTGACATGCCTAACATAAAAACCAATGCCATGCAAGGTGCATAAAGACCTATCCCTGCTGTCATGAGTGCACCTAGTAAGAAGTTCACACTAGCTGCAATAATTAGCTTACCACCCGTAAGTCCGATGGCATTTCCCTCTCCTTGGATGATGCCAAGCAATCGTGCAATCATGAATCCAACTGTTACAAGAAGTGCAAACCCCATTATTAATCGAATATTATTTTCTGAAAACCGTGATATTATTCTAGCCCCGCTAATAGCACCTAATGCAGCAGTGATAAGCATTATTGTCAATGTTATTGGGTCAACCTCTATAACGCGTATAAATATGATGGCTTGAAGCAATACGGGTATGGTATTGGCTACGTTCATCGTACCTGGGATTAATTTGTCTCGGGTTTGCCTAGTGAATTTTAGTAATGCAGTTTGTGGCGCAAATGCACCAATTCCGAGTACATCAAAAAAATTGACTACAAATCCTATTAAGCCAACCTTGATCCAATTACTTTCTTCAAGTTGATTTTGATGGGCTATAAAATCTTTTGTTAGGTATATACTGAATAACACCGCTAAGAGTATTAATGAAATCCATAAAATTGTTACCATAATTAAAATCTTTGCTTTCTATTTTTTCGCTTTCAGATATTCAGATGAAATTAAGGAGTTTAGACTGAAACTTCTATGGTTCATTCTAATTTGTATGAACTTAGTAGTATCATTTTTATCAATATCTTTATTCACACGTAAATACATATCTCATGTCACATAATAGAAGAAATTTTTTAGGTGTTGCTGCAATGGGTGCAGGTGCTTTTTCGTTATCTGCAAATGTTTTCGCAACTAATCAATCACAGCATAATCTACTCAGTGGAATGCCTTCTGTGATTGAATCATTAAAACCTATGACAGATGGGGTTATACCAATTTCTGTCAATGAGCGAAAGGCTCGTATTGCCAAGGCACAGGAGTTGATGGCGAAGGAAAAAATTGATGGCATATTTATAGAGGGTACGACCTCTTCCTTTTATTATACGGGGATGAGATGGGGACAAAGTGAACGAACATTCGGATTAGTTATACCTGCTTCTGGTGCAATAGCCTATGTATGTCCAAAGTTTGAGGAAGATCGTGCGCGTGAGTTAATCAATCCTGTTTTTGGTGATGAAGTGCGTTGTTGGGAAGAGCATGAAAGTCCTTATGCATTAATCCTTGG
>CANGBH010000097.1 GCA_947451935.1 Chitinophagaceae bacterium | reverse complement strand
TTGAAAATTATACACGTGAAAGTGGTGTAAGGGAGTTAGATCGTCAACTGGCCAGTATTATGCGTAGCCTTGCAAAAGTAGTCGCAGTAAAAGGAAAGGTGAAGGCTACCTTAACTCAACCAGATGTAATTAGGATTTTGGGTAGGCCACGATATAGCAATGACTTATATAAAATTGCAAACATGCCAGGGGTGGCAGTAGGATTAGCATGGACCTATGTAGGAGGTGATATTTTATTTATTGAGACCAGCATCAGTGATGGTAAAGGGGATTTGCAGCTCACCGGAAACTTAGGAACCGTGATGAAAGAAAGCGCAAGCACAGCATATACATACCTTCAATCAAACGCAAAAAAGCTAGGAATAGACTCCGAATTATTTAAAAAGAAAAATGTACATGTGCATGTTCCAGAGGGGGCTGTTCCCAAGGATGGACCAAGTGCAGGTATTACGATGATGACAGCGCTTGCTTCTGCTTTTACAGGCAAAAGGGTTAAGCCTTTTATGGCTATGACAGGTGAGATTACCCTTCGTGGTCAAGTATTGCCTGTTGGTGGGATTAAGGAAAAAATTCTTGCGGCAAAACGGGCTGGTTTGAAGGAAATCGTTTTGTGTTGGCAAAATGAAAAGGATGTACTTGAAATTAATCCCGAATTTATTAAAGGGGTGAAATTCCATTATGTCAAAACCATGCAGCAAGTACTGGATCTCGCATTAAATTAATTTAATGCCATGTAAACAAAATATGAGTTTGAGCTGTTTTATAGAATAGCATTTTGCTTCATATATTGATTGTTTTATGGTTAAAGAACGTCCTCCATTTCTATGGGGGATTTTTTTTATGGATACTTAGCTTAATTTTAATGAATGCTACAGCGTTTAAATTCCTGCTTACTCGTCTGTGTTTTTTGTCTAGCCCATACTATACTTAATGGCCAAACTCTTGGAGGCAGTTCCGTATATAATTTTTTGAGTTTACCCTCTCACCCCCTTACGGGTGCATTAGGGGGAAAGAATGTTTCAAGCTTTTCAGGTGAGCCGGGATTAATTAATGAAAATCCTGCTTTACTAAGGGAGAAGAATGATGGTAGCCTATCTACAAATTTTACGTTTTTAGCTCCGACCATAACCTCGTTTAATTCAATAGGAGTACATCATCTAAAAAAAATCAATACCACTTTTGGATTGTTTATTAATCACCTTAGCTATGGCTCCTTAGATCAGACAGACGCAGCTGGAAATATATTGGGTACGTTTAATCCATTTGACCAAGTTGTTCAACTAACTGCATCTCGGCAATATGGTAAACGATGGCATTATGGGTTGTCATTTAAGTTTATTAACTCTAGATATGGGGGGTACAAGAGCACTGCTTTGGGAGCTGATGTTGGGCTCAATTATTATAACGAGGAAAAATTAATGCAGCTTGGATTTTCTGCAAAAAATATGGGCACTCAATTGACTACCTATGCGGCCATTCCGGAAGATCTCCCATTTGATATGACTATAGGATTCACAAAGCAATTGGAAAAGGCACCAATCCGATTTTCATTCACTGCACAGCATATCCATCAATTCGATATTCTGTACAACGATAATTTTTTCAATACAGATAATTATGGGCGAACTGAAAAGAGTGGGTTCGGAAGTAAATTGATTAGTCATGTCATCTTAGCTACAGATATCCTGCTAGGGAAAAAAATTGTATTAACAGGGGGATACAATTTTCTAAAAAGAAAGGAATTAAGAATACATAATTTATCCAATGGGTTAACTGGATTCAGTTATGGAATCACCCTTAAACTACAACGACTTGATTTCTGTTATAGCAGGACAAATTACCAAACCTCTCTTGGGTACAGTCAAGTAGGCTTTACGTATCGGTTTAGAAAATCAGAATAACTAGAAGTAGCTCAACTTCGTTTTAGGCGAAATCGCCAGCAAGGTTTCATACATTAATCGAATTGTTTCTTCAATATCATCCTTGTGAAGCATTTCAACGGTCGTATGCATATACTTCAATGGAAGAGAAATCAATACAGAAGGACATCCGTCATTAGCATAAGCAAATGAGTCAGTATCAGTTCCAGTGCTTCTACTCACTGTCCTCATCTGAACTGGAATCTTGTTTTTTTCGGCTACTTCTTCTACTAGGGTTAGTAATTTGTTGTGAATGGCTGGTCCGAATGCAAGCGATGGACCTTTGCCACAAGCCACATCACCCTCTATGATTTTATTCACCATGGGTGTAGTTGTATCATGAGTAACATCGGTGATGATTGCAATATCTGGCTTTATTCTACGCGCAATCATTTCGGCTCCACGTAATCCAATTTCTTCCTGAACAGCATTGACTACATATAAGCTGTAGGGAAGTTTTTTCTTATTTGCTTTTAGTAATCGAGCAACTTCTGCAATCATGAAACCACCTACACGGTTATCCATTGCTCTCCCGATTAAATAATCATAAGCCAATTCATCATAGCCTTCTTCATAAGTAGCTACGGCACCAATATGGATCCCAAGTTGTTCAACTTCTTTTTTGTTTCGAGCACCACAATCTAAAAAAAGATTTTCTACAGAAGGTTGTGGATCTTTTCGTTCACCTCCACCTATTCTAGTATGTATAGCAGGCCATCCAAAAACAGCTTTAACAGGTCCTTTTTTCCCATGAATAAATACGCGCTTTCCGGGTGCAATTTGATGATCAACACCTCCATTGCGTTTTAAATAAATTAATCCATCTGCTGAAATATAATTTACAAACCAGCTAATCTCATCGGCATGCGCTTCAATGACTACTTTGAAATCTTGTGAGGGGTTGATGATTCCTGCAGCAGATCCATAGGGGTCGGTGAAAATTTCGTCTACATATGGTTTAAGGTACTCTATCCATACTTTTTGTCCACCTGATTCAAACCCAGTAGGAGAAGGGGTGTTGATGTAAGTTTTTAAAAAAGAGTAGGAGATGTCTGATAATAGCTTTTTAGACTTTGCTTTTGGTTTAGATGCTTTTGCCATGATGTATTGAGTTGAAAACAAACAGCGAATTACTGTATGATGATTGGTTCTGTTTTGGTCGTGTCACTTTGATTCCCTTTTGCATCCTTGATCCAAAAACTAAACACTGCAGTGTCTGCTTTATTGCATCGAGGTTGAAGGTCTGTTGGATACGAGAATGTAATAGAGACGATTCCATCGAAATTGGTTTTTCTTGGAGTCTCTGCAGGTATTTTGTAAGTAGTTGAATCAAGGAAATCACTTTCAATGCAGGAGGAAGTTTGCTTTTGTACCCAAATGGTATCGATAAAATCACCCTCTTTGTCCGTTAAACGAAATGTAACAAGCAAATCATTGCCTTGGGTTACCACAGTTGTGTTGATGCTATTCAACTTCAATTGCGGCTTTGATTGAATGCTATCTTTGCTGCAGCTAATAATAAAGAGCAAGAACAAGATGTAAACGAATTGTTTTGTCATGTACCTTTGTTGATCATTGTTGATCGACTCAAAATTAACCGATTCAGATTGAAAAACCTATTTGGAGATCCTCATTTTAAAGAAGATTTAACCGTATTTGACAATTCGCGTTTTTTAAAACACGCTATTGAGCTTTTCCGTCATCAGGCTACACACAATCCTGTATACAAAGCCTTTCTCAACCACCTTTCGGTTGATCCCATTTGCATATCTACTTTGCATGAGATTCCCTTTCTCCCCATCTCATTTTTCAAGTCTCATGAGGTCAAAACAGGGGAGTATATACCCGAACGCTGTTTTGAAAGTAGCGGGACAACCACCACACAAAATAGTAAACATTATATAAAAAATACGCAGGCTTACTTGAGCAACGCAGAAGCGCTATTCAAAGAGGCATATGGCGAGCTAGATCAATATTGTTTTCTTGCTCTTTTGCCATCTTATCTAGAACGTACTAATTCTTCCTTGGTTTGCATGGCAGATTATTTTATCCAAAAAAGTGCACACGTAGAGAGTGGGTTTTATTTGAATAACCATCAAGCACTATGCGATAAGTTGATAGAACTTGAAGCAAAAAAACAACCTACCATTTTAATTGGAGTAACATTTGCATTGGTTGATTTTGCAGAGAACTATCCAATGAAATTGAAATACACCACCATTATGGAAACAGGTGGTATGAAGGGACGCAAGAAGGAAATGACTAGGGCTGAACTTCATTCTCTACTTTCTACACACCTTGGTGTTGAAAAAATACATGCAGAGTATGGCATGACAGAACTTCTATCACAAGCATATTCCCATGCAGATGGCATTTTTAAAATGCCTTCTACCATGAAGGTGCTGTTAAGAGCATTAGATGATCCGTTTGATGTTTGGACTGCACATGATGATCGTGGACAGGCAGGTGTCATCAATATTATCGACTTGGCTAATGAAGATAGTGTAGCATTCATTGCGACTGATGACCTTGGTGTTTTTTCGGCTGATGGAGGCTTCTCTGTAACAGGTAGAGTTGACAAAAGTGATATCCGAGGCTGTAGCTTGCTAGCTGTATAATCGCTTTTGAATTTCCTGAAAAGCAGTTACATTTGTTCTAATTCATCGTTATGACAATCCTTCAGCAAATTGCAACTTATCTGTATTTAAGAAAAAAAGACCCGAATACACCCAATTCATCTTTTGTAAAATACATGCATGGAATAAATCGCATTTCCATACTGCTATTTCTTTTTGCCATTATTGTTATTCTGGTCAGGGCCTGTCTCAGGTAATACTTCACAAAGAACATCTTCTTTGGCGTCAAATCATTTCGCAAATAATTGATGCTGCTTTTTCTGAAGCTGCACCCCCAGCTCTTAATAGATCTTGCAGTTTCGTGTAGTGCGAAATCATATCCTTTCTAGCAGGACCATCTGGTAGAATTTTTTCTAGTGCAGTCTTTATATTTTCTGGAGTAAGCTCATCTTGAATTAATTCTTTAACGATAAGTTTATGCATGATGAGGTTAACTAATGCAATGAAGGGTACTTTAATCAATCGCTTTCCAATAGCATAGGAAATAGGAGATCCTTTATAGCAAACAACTTCCGGCACATTAAAAAGGGCAGTCTCCAATGTGGCAGTGCCAGAGGTGACTAAAGCTGCTTCTGAAATTGAAAGTAATTTATATGTTTCTCCTTTTACCACTTTAACATTGGGGTAAGAGGCAGTAAAGGATTTAATTAAATCATCACTAATGGCAGAAGCTTGGGCAACCACAAACAAGTACTCACTGAAATACTGGCTTGCAGCCAGCATGATAGGTAATTTTTTAGTAATTTCTTGTTTTCTTGAACCCGGTAGGATGGCGATGATTTTTTTACCTTCTTCAAATCCAAATTCTTCGCGAATTTTTTGCACAGGATGTTGTGACTTGAATCCATCAATGATTTCAATGAGGGGATGTCCAACATATTCTGTTTCGTAATTCCATTTTTTATAAAATGCTTTTTCGAAGGGAAGGATCACCAACATTTTATCGACAGTCTTTCGAATCGT
>CANGBH010000096.1 GCA_947451935.1 Chitinophagaceae bacterium | reverse complement strand
CCAATTCATTCAACGGATCTGCCTCGATTTCGATCTTTTCCGCAGGTAATACATTTCCAATTAAAAATTAAGCAAAGGCAAAATAATTTTTAACTAGTGAATTGGTCTGATGACTTGTATGAAAGAAGTATTTCTTTTGTAAATTCATCATTCAATTAACAACTATGAGACTAATTATTGCCCTCATGATCAGTACGTGCATTTTTTCAGCATCTGCACAAAAGAAAAAAACGATAACTCCAGTAACCGCACAACCTTCACCAGACTCCATATTTAGCAACCTAAAATGGCGGAATATTGGTCCACTTCGCGGAGGCAGAGCAAATGCAGTTTCAGGAGTAGTAGGCAATGACCAAAAGTTTTATGCAGGCTACACGGGTGGAGGTGTATGGAGTACCGATGATGGTGGAATAAATTGGAAAAATATCTCTGATGGCTTTTTCACGGTTGGGTCTATTGGTGATATAGCAGTATCTGAATCTGATCCTAATGTAATCTATGTAGGCACAGGTGAACATGCTGTAAGAGGTGTGATGACAAGCTATGGCAATGGCGTATACAAATCAACAGATGCAGGCAAAACCTGGAAAAATATTGGATTAGAAAAAACACGTCATATTTCAGATATCGCCATACATCCAAACAATCCTGATGTTGTTTATGTAGCTGGGCAAGGTACTGTTCACGGTCCAAATACAGATCGCGGCGTTTTCAAATCAACCGATGGAGGAACAACATGGAAAAAAATATTGTACATCAATGATAGCACAGGTATTTCTTCGCTTTCGATGGATATGAATAATCCAAGGATATTGTATGCGGCATCATGGGAGCATAGAAGATTCCCATGGACCGTATCAAGTGGTGGACCAGGCTCTGCCATTTGGAAATCAACTGATGAAGGAGCAACATGGAAAAAACTTACAGATGGACTTCCTACATCCATGGGTAAAATAGGCATCAGTGTTTCTCGTGCAAATTCAAATCGAGTATTTGCCATTGTTGAAACAGAAAAAAGCAAATCTGGATTATACCGATCAGATGATGGTGGAAAGAATTGGGCATTACTATCAAACAATCAAGATATCTGTTCTCGCTCATGGTATTACATGGAAGTATTCGCTGACCCTAAAAACGAGAATATTGTTTACGTGTTAAACGCGCCTGTAATGAAATCGATTGATGGAGGAAAAACATTTTCTCCAGTTAGAGTTCAACATGGAGATACCCACGACCTATGGATCAATCCAACAAAAACAAACATCATCGCACTTGCAGATGATGGAGGAGCTGAAATCAGCTTTGATCAAACAAGATCATGGTCTACTATAATGAATCAATCCACTGCGCAATTTTATAGAGTGAATACGGATAATGTTTTTCCATATAAAGTATATGGTGGACAACAAGACAATAGCTCAGTGATTATTGCAAGTAGAAATAATGGAGGATCAATAACTGAAAGAGATTGGACAACTGGTGCTGGATGTGAGTCAGCTTACTTAGCGTTTGACCCAAATGATCCTACGCTCGTATATGGTGGATGCTATCAAGGTTATATCGAAGTGCTGAATAAAAAAACAAACGAAACAAAAGACATTCAGGCTTACCCAACACTCAATTTGGCTATTCAGCCAAAAGACATGAAATACCGTTTCAACTGGAATGCACCAATCGTTGTTTCTCCGCATGATCCTAAAACCATTTACCATGGTGGAAATGTATTGCTTAGAACAACCAATGGCGGAATGAGCTGGGATGCAATTAGTCCGGATTTAACGCGCAATGAAAAATCAAAACAAGGACCAGGCGGAATGCCCTTTACAAACGAAGGTGCAGGTGGAGAAAATTATAATACTATTTATTATGTAGCAGAATCTCCTATTGAAAAAGGGGTGATATGGACTGGAAGTGATTGCGGATTAGTCTTTGTAACCACAGACAATGGAAAAACATGGACTAATATTACACCTAATGATCTTCCAGAATCTCAAATCAATAGCATCGAACTATCTTCATTTGACAAAGGGGTAGCCTATGTTTCAGCCACACGTTATAAACACAATGATTATAACGCCTATGCTTACAAAACAACTGACTATGGCAAAACATGGACTAAAATAAATAATGGCGTAAAGGAAGATGATTTTATTAAAGTAATCAGAGAAGATAAAAAGAATAAAAATATTCTCTATGCTGGAAGTGAAAGAGGATTTTATCTATCAACCGATGCTGGACAAACATGGAAAACATTCCAACGCAATTTACCAATCGTGCCTGTAACCGATTTAATGATTCGCGATAATGATCTTGTTGCATCGACGGCTGGTAGAGCGTTTTGGATTTTGGATGATTTAGGTGCAATACAACAATACGAAAATGCAGGAGCAGTAAAACTATTTAGTCCGAAACCGGCTTACAAATATGGTGGCGCTGGATTGCCTGATGATGATTCAAGAGCCGGACAAAATGCTCCTGAAGGAGTAATACTAGACTATATACTACCAGCGTTAACAGATTCTGCACATGTGACACTTACCATAAAATCAGCAACGGGAGAAATAGTTAGAACCTATTCAAATACAAAAGATGATAACTACCAACGTTATCCTGGTGGACCTGCTCCAAAGACTATGCTAAATGCTGAAAAAGGACATAACAGATTCTTATGGGATTTCAGAACTGATGATATAAGTCCAGATGTTAAAAACGTTTATATATATGGAAGTTATGCTGGTTATGCAGTTCCCCCTGGAAAATACAAAGCAGAACTCTATGTAAATGGAACAATTTCAGAAACAGACATAACCCTATTGTCAAATCCAAATATAGTTGCTACGGAAAAAGATTGGACAGAGCAACAGCAGGTATTACGCTCTATTGTTACCTCAATAACTGAAATGCATCAAAAAGTAAATGAATTGAGGAAAGTAAAAAAACAACTCAACAATCAAATTGATGTATTGAAGGATAATAAAAGTGCTGAAAAAATTATCGAACTAGCTAAATCATTGATAAAAGATATCGATGCGTGGGAAGCAAATATTGTTGAAGGCAGAATACAAAATGGACAAGACGTTATTAACTGGCCAAGTAAGCTCAATGCAGAATTCTTTAATATAAAAGGATTGGCAGATGCAACGAATCCAAAAATTACAGAAGGAATTAAAACACGCTTAGCTGATCTTCAAGGGCAATGGAGTAAAGAAAAAGCAGCAAGTTTAAATATTAAAAAATCCATAGAAGCATACAACGAACAATACAAATCATTAAAGCTAGATCCTATTCAGCTTTAAAAAATAGAAGTTAGATGTTAGACATCATTAATCAACAGATCAGTGATGCCTAACATCTAATAACTATCGCATGATTTATTTCACGAACACCTCTTCGGCGATACGGAACTCTGTAGTCACCTTGAATTTCTTTTCAAATCTACTCTTTGGACCTCTTATTACAAATGTAATAGCTCCTATTTCAGAAGGTAATTTGAAGGTCTTATTGAATTTTTTATCATTATAAATTCCCTCAAAAAGAGTAATCCCCTCAGCATCCAGGATTGTAATGTAAAATTTTTCTGCAGCTTCATTTTCATAAATCATTGAAAAGGATAATTCACTGTTTTCAGAACCAATAAAACTTACCGAAGCAGAGGGAGGTGCTGAACTTACTTTTTTAGCACTTGCATCAAGGGTAGTTGATAAAATAAAAAAAGAAAGAAAAAAGACAGTTTTGAAGATTTTCTTCGCTGACGCAATTGAATTGCATTTCATATTTTGGGGTTTTGTTTACACGTTTGGCATATGACAGCATCATTACGTGCAAGCAAATCGCATTGAGATAAAAACAGGCTGAATCTCAACTGTACCTATGTATATACCTGATAGATAGAAAAGGTAACCTCCTAATTCAATGTTTATTTAAATATATCTGTTTCCTTAAATACTATATAGAATCAGTAGAATTAATAGTCTTAATAAAAGTGAACATCATAAATAATTATTATTTTTAATATATCAAACAGTAACTAAAACATAACATTCTAATACAACTAATATGAAAAATTCAATTACCAAATATTTACTGCTTATCCCAGTATTATTATTAGCTACATGTGCTATCGCACAAAAATCACATATCACAGGTAAAATAATGGATGCCAAAGGAGAACCACTATCAGGTGCATCAGTAAAAATTAAATCTGCCAATACTGGCACAATAACATCTAATACTGGATCATTCGAACTTGATGCAACATCATCTGATATACTTGAAGTAAGTATGGTTGGGTTTGCTTCTCAACAAATATCAGTCAATGGTAAAAAAGAATTGATCATTGTATTGTCTTCAAGCCTTACCGAATTAAATGAAATTGTTTTTGTAGGAAGTAGGCGTGGAGGTAGAATAAAAACTGAAACTGCAGTTCCAATTGATGTAATTAATATCAATCAATATGGAACACCTAGTGCAAATTTAAACTTAACTACAATCCTCAATGCTTCTGCACCTTCTTTCAATTATAACAAACAAAGTGGATCAGATGGTGCTGACCATATAGATTTAGGAACACTACGTGGATTGGGTCCAGATCAAACATTAGTATTAGTCAATGGGAAAAGAAGACACCAAACTGCTTTTGTAGCATTATTTGGAACAAGAGGACGTGGTAATTCTGGTACCGATTTAAGTTCATTTCCAGAAATTGCTGTTGATCGAATTGAAATTCTTCGTGATGGTGCTTCTGCACAATATGGATCAGATGCCATGGCAGGGGTTATAAACGTTATTCTAAAAAAAGATGTCAATCATTGGACGGTTAAATCAGGATGGGCTGGATATTATGATAAAAAATTCAACGCACTGAATAGTTTTGACCCTAGCCAATATTATACAAGCCACCAAATTGATGGTGGCGCCTTTTCGCTTGCTGCCAATAATGGATTTGCGCTCGGTAAAAAAGGAGGATTCATCAACATATCTTTAAATTACTTAAGCCAGGCTAATACATTCAGGCAAACACCTGACACAAACGTAAATACAAACCCTGCTGCCCTTCCGCTCAATAACAGCCGTAGAGCATTTGGAGATGCCTCATTAAAATCAGTAAGTGGTATGTATAATCTTGAACTACCCATTGGAACAGGTAAATCAACTTTTTATTCATTTGGTGGCGTAAGCCATAAAGCAGCTGATGCCTTTGCCTATACACGTAATGCAGGATGGGGAACAGAACGATTCCCTATTGATGCAGACGGAAATATTCTTTCTGCTCCTGGAATTCTAAGAAAATCAAGCGATGGCGAAACCTACTATAACCCTCATATTCTAACGAATATCTCCGACGTGTCTATTGCAGCAGGTATTAAAGGCGATGCAGGAAATGGATGGTCTTGGGACTTGAGCAATACATTAGGAAGAAATGATTTTCATTTTTATGGCGATAAGACATTCAATGTTTCCATGCCAAATCCTACAAAGCAAACGCACTTCAATGATGGAGGATTTAACTTTACGCAAAACACATTAAACCTAGACTT
>CANGBH010000095.1 GCA_947451935.1 Chitinophagaceae bacterium | reverse complement strand
TGAGATGCCAACCGCTTTCATAGCCAGTTATGGTAGTGGGAAGCCCATTATTGCTGTATTAGGTGAATACGACGCCTTGCCTGGATTGTCGCAAAAGGCAGTTCCTGGCAGGGATGTTCGAATTGAAAATGCACCAGGACATGGATGTGGTCATAATCTGTTTGGCACAGGAAGTTTAGGGGCTGCTATTGCAATCAAGGAATTAATAGCAAAAGGAAAGATCAAAGGAACAGTGCGTTTTTATGGCACTCCTGCTGAAGAAAGTGGTGGTGGGAAAAGTTATATGGCACGCGCAGGACTTTTTAATGATGTGGATGTGAGCTTCGATTGGCATCCCGATGCAGATATTAAGGCAAGCATGCAGAGTAGTCAAGCTGAGGTGGACCTAATGATCCATTTTAAAGGGAAGAGTTCTCATGCTGCAAGTGATCCATGGAATGGTCGAAGTGCTAGCGATGCTGCAGAATTATGTGCTAATGGTATTAATTTTTACCGTGAACATATTAAGCCTTCTGCACGTTTACATTATACCATTGATGAATCGGGAAATGTACCCAATGTAGTTCCAGAAAAAGCTTCATTGTGGTTATGGATAAGGGATTCAAAGAGAACAGGCGTTGTGGAAATGGAAAAAAGAGTAAGGGATATTATTAAAGGAGCCGCATTAATGGCTGGGGTTGAATATACTATCGAACTTCAAGCAGGCAGTTATGAAGTGCTTGTAATTGAAGCCGGTGCCAAAGCCATGCAAAAAAACCTTGAATTAATTGGTCCAATCGTGTATTCTAAAGAAGAGATTGATTTTGCGAATTCAATTCAAAAAAATTATGGACTTGAACCGCTAGGTATTAATGGAAAGATAAATCCACTTGAACAACAGAGGGCAGATCCTGATGGGGGGTCTACTGATGTAGGTGATGTGAGTTGGATAGTACCTGAAGTTGGTTTATTGGTTACAACTGCACCAGCAAAATCACCTTGGCATTCGTGGGTTGTTGTAGCGTGTGGTGGGATGAGTATCGGACATAAAGGAATGATGTTTGCCTCAAAAGCGTTATCCTTTACCATGCTCGATATGTTTGAAAATGACAAATTGAGGGAAGAAGTAAAAGCAGAGTTTCTGAAGAAAAAAGGAAATGAAGTGTATACGCCAATGCTTCCTGATACTGCGCCACCATTGAGATAGAGAAATTATTATTGATATAATATGTATAGAATGATTCGTATTCCAATTGCTTTGTTGATTGCTTTTCTTTCAGTTCTAAGTGTAAATGGACAAATAGACGCGACGAAAATTGATATCGTTCGAGATAAATATGGTGTCCCCCATATTTTCGGAAAGACCGATCCTGATGTAGCGTACGGTCTAGCTTGGGCACATGCAGAAGATGATTTTGAGACGATACAGCAAAGCCTTCTGGCTGGGAAAGCAATGCTCGGGGCATATAAGGGTAAAGACGGAGCAAAAATTGATTATATCATTCATTTATTGCGCATACCTGAGTTAGTAGCTAGTAAATATGAATCTGATTTGAGTCCAGATTTCAAAAAATTGATTGAAGGATATTGTGCAGGCTTGAATGCCTATGCAGAAAAACATCCTAATGAAGTCTTACTGAAAAAATCATTTCCGGTTACACCTAAGGATATGATTCAATATTCCGTTTTACAATTATCCATTCTATCTGGCGCTGATTGGGCATTGTCTTCTATTTTTGGTGGATCTGTTCCATTAGTTGAACAGTTCAAAACTGCAGGCAGTAATGCCATTGCATTCAATAGTGCTAAAACTACGGATGGTCAAGTATACCTAGATATCAATGCTCATCAACCGCTTGAAGGACCAGTTGCATTTTATGAGGCACAATTATGTAGTGAAGAAGGTTGGAATATTCTTGGTGCCAATTTTCCTGGTGCGCCATGTATTTTACATGGCTGCAATGAATTTTTAGGATGGGCACATACCGTGAATGATCCAGATAAGCTTGATGTATATCAGTTGGAAATGAATCCACAATCTAAAAAGCAATATAAGTTCGATGGACAATGGATAGATCTAGAAGAAAGTTCAACCATCCTTAAAGTAAAAATTAAAGGTGTTGTCATTCCAGTGAAGAAAAAAATATACTGGAGTAAATATGGGCCAACGATAATTACAGATCGCGGAACTTTTTCAATTCGCATGCCATCACTTACAGATATTCGTGGTATGGAGCAGTGGTATAGATTCAATAAGGCAAAGAACTTTACTGAATTCAAATCAGCGCTCAACATGCTTGCTATCCCCGGATATAATATTGTGTATGCCGATCGATATGATACCATTTATTATTTGAGTAATGGTAGAATTCCGGTTCGTGATCCACAATTTAATTGGAGGACTACACTTCCTGGTAATACTAGCGCAACACTATGGAATAAACTTCACCCTTTGTCTGATCTCCCTCAAGTGCTTCAGCCGAAAAGTGGGTTTGTGTATAATACAAATCATTCTCCTTTTCATTCAACGGAAGGTCCAGAGAAACCCAAAATTAAAGATCCTACAATGGGATATGAAACGCTAGAGAATAATCGAAGCATGCGTTTTGCCGAATTATTAGCGCCGCTTGAAAAGGTGTCGTATGAAGACTTCAAACGAATAAAATTCGATAGACAATTTCCATCAACATTTGCATTCCCAATTCATATCGATAGCATGTTTATGTTGAAAGCATCAGATTATGCGGAGGTATCTGATTTGATTCATAATCTTACTTCATGGGATAAGAACTCAAATGTGGAGAGTATTGGTGGTGCAACATTTTTGAAAATATACCACTATATCATTTCGCATGGTGATTTATACCATACAGGAAGCATACTTACTACCGAACAGTCGTTGGATTTATTGAAGGCAGTTAAAGCTGAAATGCTTCAGGATTTTGGGAGGACGGATCTGCGATTAGGTGATATACAAAAATTAGTTCGAGGCAATGTTGAACTACCCTTACCAGGTTTGCCTGATGTGCTTGCTCCGATGTATTCTGTTCCGTATAAAAATGGGATGCTTAGAGGAACACAAGGTGATGCTTATGTTGAGTTGGTAAGGTTTACCAAGGATGGTCCAATCATTGAAACAATGAATACCTATGGGGCATCATCTAGAAAAAATTCACCTCACTATACAGATCAGATGGAAATGTATACGCATCAGCAGACTAAGAAAATGACGTTAAATAAAGCGGAAGTCTATAAAACTGCTGAGCGAATTTATCATCCTAATTAATTAGCAACTTTTAAAGAAAGCTCCGGGTTGTTCTTCGAGTTTATGCTCAATGATTTTTGCTGAACGGGTAGTGGATAGTCCGCCAAGATTGGTGCATCGTAATGTATGATGAATTCGATCACCCACTTCTTTCATGGTATCAATCACTTCATCTAATGGAATTAAGTATTCATAATTAGACAAGGCCATGTTTGCGCAGGATATAGCGTTGGTGGCTGCCATCACGTTTCTTCCCAAGCATGGTGCTTCAACTCTATTGCCAATGGGATCGCAAATGATACCCAACGAATTTTGTAAGGCTAAGGAAGCTGCACCAATG
The DNA here is from genome assembly GCA_947451935.1 of Chitinophagaceae bacterium. Classification (GTDB taxonomy): domain Bacteria; phylum Bacteroidota; class Bacteroidia; order Chitinophagales; family Chitinophagaceae; genus Pollutibacter. The sequence continues at coordinate 2,121 of CANGBH010000095.1, read as the reverse complement.
GATTGATCTAAGCTACCGTTTTTCATTACTACAATACCTGCAGCTGCCATGCCTCCACCAGAGCCAGTTTCTGCCATACAGCCTCCTACTTCAGCAGCAAAGGTAGCATGAGCTGCAATGAATACGCCGATGAGTCCTGCCGCAAGCATTCCTTTAATGATTTCATCTTCATGTAGTTTCAATGAATGTGCTGTGCCAAAAATAGCGCCAGGTAAAGCCCCACAAGAACCTGCGGTAGGCGCCGCTACAATAACACCCATTGAACTTTTTACTTCCATCATCGCAGAGGTATACATGATCACTCTGTTGTTCGTTTCACCACCTACTAATTTATCTGCATCAAGGTTTTCTTTGAATTGCAAGGATTGACTACCCAATATTCTGTCCTCATAATGCGTTCCTTTTAGTCCGGTTTCTATTGCATTTCCCATGATGTGCACGATGCTGCGCATTTTTTCAAAAACTTCTGCTGCAGAAATATTTCCTCGCGCACTTTCATAATCAACGGCTAGCTCCCACAATAGTTTATTCTTATCCTTATTATAGTCAAGCATTTCATTGCATGATATAAATGGAACAGACATGTTTTTTCTGCCCATTACTGGCAGCACTGGATTCAGGAATTTAATGCAGAATACATTATCCATCGACATCAACTCATCACATATAGTTTGTTCTGGAAATGCTTGTGACCTAATTTGAATGAATGATGTATTGCCTTGATGAGGTATTATTTCATCATACTGAATGGATGATTCTAAAAATTTTATAAGCTCATCCTGCTTCTCGCAATAAATGAGCGTTTCGAAATAATCACCTGCCATGGATACGGAGACGCTATCTATCTCAATCACTTCAATCATTCCACCACCTGTTGAAATAGCTGTTAGCTTCCTTGTTTCGTTTTCACTTTGAAGTGTGATCTTATATGTATTGGGATGATCCGCCTTGATGTCTACAATTTTTATTTCGACATCTATCCCCGCAGTTTGCACATGTTTTTCTGAATTAGGTAATCTATCATCATATGCTTCCCATCCAAGGAATCCACCAAATAGACCCATGTCTGAGCCTTGACTTTTATGCGTTGTAGCTAAAGAGCCATTTGGGTCAAATTCAATGAGTATGTTTTTGATATGCCCATCCATCAAGTCTCTACAGATTCGTGCTATGCGCAACGATGCGGCACAGTGTGAACTGGATGGTCCTCTCATCACTGGTCCAATCACGTCATTGAATATGCTGGGAAATGTACTCATGGTATTTAATTGTACTAGGATAGATTATAAATTTTTCTTCCAGAACGCTTCCATCGTTCTTCTCATTTGAAGGGTTGTGTTTTCTCGTTGACTGATGCTGTGGTCGCGCATAGGATAAGACATCATGCTAAACAGTTTATTGTGTTTGATTAACTCGTTAACGAGAATTTCAAAATTTTGATAATGAACATTATCATCTCCTGTTCCATGCATAATCATCAAATTGCCTTCTAGTTTTGACGCATTCGTTACCGGTGACCCAATACTATATCCTTCTTTATTATCGTCTGGAAGTCCCATGTATCTTTCTTGATAGATGTTATCGTACAATAATTGATTTGATATAAAGGATACTGCGATGGCCGTTTTAAAAACTTTTGGATAACCGAATATGCATTGCAGAGACATTTGCCCGCCTCCACTCCATCCCCAAATACCAATTCTAGACGCGTCTACAAAGGAATAGTTTTCGGCTATTTTTTTTGCTGCATTTGCTTCGTCGTTAACAGACACGATTCCAATTTTTCTGTAAATGCATTTTCTCCATTCGCGTCCACGTGCTACGCGCGTGCCTCGTGTATCAACACTCATGATAACAAATCCTTGATTGGCTAAGTATTGATGCCACATATTATCGCCTGTACTCCAGTTGTCTTGAACCGTGGAACCTGCCGGTTCGCCATATACATGAATGATTACTGGATATTTTTTACTTGGGTCAAAGTTGATTGGCTTAATCATCCAGCCATCTAATACAACATCACCAATATCGACTTTAAAGAATTCTTTTGGTTTTAATCCAAGGGCATCGATTTTGGCTTTCAGTTCACTATTGTCTTCAAGTAATTTTATCTCCTTATGT
>CANGBH010000094.1 GCA_947451935.1 Chitinophagaceae bacterium | reverse complement strand
TTTTCCTACAAATACTTTACAAGCTCAATACAATATTTGAGAAAAAATATCGAAAAGGGGTATCGTATAACGAATAAAAAAGAAAACGAGGGTCTAACTATTTTACCTAATGGGACTTTTATCTATTCTAAAAAAATAAGAAACTCAACGCAAGACTTTATTGACATGAAAGCGAAGAGAATGGCAGAAACAGATGAGGGCAATAGTTTGAGTAATTATAGTAAATTATCAGAAAGATACACAGCTATATTTACTAAATTCATTGAACACATTCAATCAAAAAAAATAAAAGTAACTTTCTATTTCCCCCCTTTTCATCCAATTGTTTATCATACTATTGAAACACAAGAAAAGTATAAAATAGCATTAGAAGCACAATCCTATTTTAAAAAGTTCGCTGCAGTCCATCAAATTGAAGCAATTGGCGACTATGATCCCAAGGCTAATGATTTAACCAGCAAAGATTTTGCAGACGGAGTTCATCTTTATGAAAATGGCGTTGCTGCTATATTTCGCCAAGGACAATAAATCAAGTTGTTAATCGACTCTAGCATATTTGTTCTCTATCATGTAATCATAACTCTCTTTCAGAACCTGAAACACATCTGTTGATGTTTTATCCATTTCAACAACTAACCATTCTGCACTATTTTTTGATTCCGTAAATATTGCCTTAAAATTTTGAACACCCTTTCCAATTGCTGTCATAGGATCGGGGTTATCTTCAGGAAGGTTATCATTCCAATTTGCAGGGCCATCTTTCACGTGAAGTAATTTTACACGTTTACCTAGCTTATGAATAATTGATGCGGGGTCTTGTCCTGCTACTTTTACCCAATAGGTATCCACCTCAAAAAAAATATCTTCATCTAACTCTTTGTGCAATAATTCATAGACAAACATTCCGTCTACCTTATTACGGTATTCCCACCAATGGTTATGTAACCCGAATTTCAATCCGTTTTCTTTGGCGAATTTCGATGCTTCGTTGTAAATTTTAATCAATTCCTTGGTGCCAGCAAGACTGCTATAGCGTTTATCTTCAGGCCATCCATGCCATATCATGTTCTCATTCTTGAACGCTCTTGCCGTATCTAGCATCACCTTTTTTGATTCCCCGATAGGAATTTCAATGTGAGAAGATGAAACAGACAAGCCGGCGTCTTGAATGTATTTAGCAGCATCTGATAATGTTATACCCTCTGGCCAGAAAGCCGTTTCAACGTAGTTAAACCCAATTTCTTTAATACGCTTCAATGTGCCGGGAATATCCTTTGCTAATTCATTTCTAACCGTATAAAGCTGCATAGACAATTTAGCAAAATGCCCTTTCACAAATGAGCCACAGGAAATGCTATCAGTAGGTAAAATGAGTCCGGCAACCCCTAATCCAGTAAGATGTAAAAAATGACGCCTATTAAGCTCTTCAAACTTATGATTAGCGATAGGTGCATTTTTTTTCATACTAATTCATTTACTACAATTAAATCAATGGAGACATGGATTACTTAGACACGAAGGAATATTTTTTTCTCATGCATCATGTATAAAACAGACCATTTGACTAAAACATAAGCAATAGCCAAGAGAACTGCATTATACGGATCCCCTGCCAATTGTCCGAGCCATTTAAAGAACCCATTTGTAGCAAAATCCCATTCTATGAATCTTCCAGATACATAAATGAATATAGAGTTACTTCCAATTACTTTGAAGAAAAATGCCCACTTCTTATATCCCAAAACATCAATGATGTAGTAAAATAAAGAAAGCAGAATAAGACTATACCCGCCAACATTCATTGCGAAAGAGCTTGTCCAAAGATTTTTATTGATTGGAAATACAATATCCCATACATGCGCCAATCCAACGAAAACCAAACCTAATATGGCCATGGCAAGCGATTTTCTTTCTGGTGTCATGGTTCCATTCTTTAAGAAATTACCGGCAAGTATCCCAAGCAAACCAGACGCAATTGCAGGAATCGTAGAAATCAATCCTTCCGGATCGTGTATTCCTAGATACAGTCTCCCCGGCAAAACTGATCTATCTATATAGGACGCAAAATTTCCTTGCATCGTTAAATCTCCCATGGGAAAACCTGGTGCTGAATTGAATGCTAATAATAACCAATACCCAATCAAGATAGCGGCAAAGCAAATCATTTGAGTACGTTCCTTTGTATACAAATAAATTATGTTAGCAAACATCCAGGCAAGGCCAATTCTACCTAAAACACTTCCAAATCGAATTTCAGACAGCGGTTGTATTTCTAAACCATTATTATAGATAACGCCAATCAAAACAAGAATTAATCCTCTTCTGATCACTCTACCCAAAAGTTGATTTGGTGTCTTACCTTTTTCCCGATCACGACCAACCGAAAAGGGTGTTGCAACACCAGACATAAAAAGAAACAATGGGAAAATCAAATCATAAAAATGAAATCCATTCCAAGCAGGATGTGTTAGTTCCTCTGCAATGGCACCAAAAACAGGAGAACCTGTGGCCTTATTTAAATTGTGGAATATGTCTTCCGCACCCATAATCCAAAACATATCAAATCCACGCAAGGCATCTAAGGAATAAAGTCTTTCCGATTGTTTGGTAAGGACACTAGACATAGAGAAATAATTTTTGGTTAAACTGATTATAAAAGATAAGACTGCGTTCAAATTTGAATACACCATCCTTCTAGTTTTAAAGTTAAGGGGTTTCAGATTTAATCTGACGGTTTTTTATCCACGAAGTAGAGAGGAAATAGACATAAAGTGAAGTCGCAGAAAAAAGCTCTCTAGAATTTATACCCAAGCGTACACATCACATTTCGAGGCATCCCAGGCCACTTTGATGCATAATTATAACCACCAACCCAATAGTGAGTATTAAAAATATTATCAAGATTTAATCCAAGTTTAATCTTCTTATACACATATCCAAGCCCAGCCTGTGCTACAACAAAAGCAGGTAAAGTAAGTCCATTAGTTAATGTATTTCGACTTGACTGGTGACTATGCCCAATTGAGAAATTGACTCCTTTTAATTTACCAGTTCCAATGGTGTACTTCAACCAACTTGAGCCAGAAAATATGGGGGCATTTTCTTTGATCTGATTCAATTCTTCAACATTTGTGCTCTTTTTAATTCTCGATACATTCCACGCATAGGAAAGGGCGATACTCAGGTTGGATGAAATATTACCTTTAAATTCTGCCTCCATGCCATTTGACTGATCCATTCCTCGTTGAAAATACAAATCAGGATTAATGGGATCATTTGCATTCACTGCAATATTTTTTACACGAAGACGATATAATGCAATTGAGGTAGTGATTTTTTTATCTAACAAATCTGCTTTAATCCCAGCTTCAAATAATTCACTAAATAAAGGTTTAAATGGATCTTTAAATAATTGAAGAAAAAAACTTCGTTCAAAAGGATCAAACCCTTTATTATATGTAGCATAAAGATTTACATCCTGATTAACCTTGTAAACAATTCCTAGTCGAGGTAAAAAAACATGTTCCGGTTCTGCACTAGCTGAATCCTCTTCATCTCCTGCATACACAGTGTATCGCATAGAGAGGAGAAATTGAAATTGCCCAAGATTGGCCTGTTCTTGAACATATACACCATGTGTACTATATTCTTCAGATACAGGGTCATTGTTTTTATAGATACTTTGTTTATATAAATTATTTAGACGATTAGGGTAAGTGGGATGACGCAGGCTAAACGTCCCAACAACACCAGTTGATTCACCAAAAACAGCAGGCAATTCTCCATTAAACCGCGTGATATCTACGATACTCCCTGTGAAATCATAGCCTGTAAGCAATTCATGGGTTGTTTTGCCTACATTAAATTTTAGGGATGCATAATTATTCAATGAAACCACAAATGCATTGTACGTTCGACTCATATAATAAAGTGAAACAGAATCATCAGATAAGTAACTATTAATGCCATGCTCTGAAATATCCTGACTTGTTACATGAACTAATGCAGAGCTATTAAATGAAAAATGATTGTTCACTTTATGAGTAGCAGAAATAATTCCCGACCCATTCGTTTCATTGAGATGATCTCCAGGTTGTATAACAGATAAACCAATTGGTGTATTCGATAATTCCTTATTATTCAACAAACCTGGTTGTCCTCTATCAACCACTGATCTAGCATGCTGAAATGAGAAATCTGCATTAACCTGCCACCGATCATTTGGAATGAATGTAAAGGAAGGTGCAAGTGCAGCGATTTTCTTAAAAAGTCCATTACGAAATGACCCTGCATCTTCGTATCCAGTATTAGCCCGGTACAACCATTTTCCGTTAGATGATAGAGGGCCAGTCATATCGGCTTGTACACGATAGGTTCGGAAGCTTCCAGCCCAAAGATCAACCCTACTCATGGGTGTTTGCAATGGCTTCTTTGTGACTAAGTTAATATTTCCACCAGGATCTGCATTTCCATATAAAACCGATGTTGGTCCTTTGATCACTTCAATTCGATCAATATTAACCAACAAAGGACTAATCAATGTTGAATTGAATGTTCTCATTCCATTAATGAGGTGTGCATTTTCGGCTTTAAACCCCCGAATGGTATATTCATCATTACCTGAATATAGATTAATACCTGATGCATCAGCAATTGCCTCATTCAAGTGTAAACGCATTCGATCTTTAAAAAGCTCTTCTGTGATAGTTGAAATTGCTTGTGGAACATCTTTAACTGCAGTTTGCATTTTAGTGGCAACAAATGAATAATCACTTTTATATGTACTCTTTGAACGTCCGGTAATCTCAATGCCAGGCAGAGGTGTGAAATCTATGGTAAGTTGAATTTTCCCTAATGACAACAAATTTGTAGTTTCTAGGTTTACTAACTGAATAGTATGCTTAAACCCTACTCCGTCAAGAATCAATGTATCTCTTTCAATAGCAAGATCCTTGAAAGAAAAAAAACCAAGTCGGCTAGTAATTGAAGTTTTATCGTTGGATAGTAAACGAACTGTCAGAAATGATACAGGCCTATTAAATTCATCTACTATTTGTCCAGTAAGCTCTTTTGGAGAAACAATAGCTTGGGCTTGAGAGATTATAGATATTCCCAAAATACAATAAGCCCATAATATAAAATTACGCAAACTCAAGTTATTCATACCCTTAGACTCAATTTAACGTTCACAAAAAATAAATAAAAGCTGAAAATACCAAATAAAAGTGAATCACTAAAGCATTATGATTCCCTTGTGAAATTGACTCCATAAATTAATGTATTTTTCATTCTTCGACATTAAACAGTAGAATAATTAATTCTTACTCTTTTGTTACGGGCCTATTAATCTTAATAATTCATACATGAAATACCTTAGCCTATTAATTGGGATATTCTCATTACTAACTACCGAATCCGTTATTGCAAAGCCAAAAGCCGATGACATTCTGGGGAAATGGATAAGTGGAGAAAAAAACCTAATTGTTGAGGTGTATAAAGTGGGAAGCGAATTTAGGGCTAAGATTGTTTGGTTCAATGACAGTGATGACAAAAGTCAACCGATGAATATTCGACGAGATTTTAAAAATTCGGACCCAGCACTTAGGCAGCGTAAAATAATAGGGATGGAAGTTTTGCAAGGACTTCATTTTAATGAGAACAAAGGCGAATGGCAAAATGGCAACATTTATGACGCGAAAAATGGGCATGAATGGAATGCAAAAATTAATCTGATCGAAAACAGACAACTTAAAGTTCGTGGAT
>CANGBH010000093.1 GCA_947451935.1 Chitinophagaceae bacterium | reverse complement strand
TGTCTGCCAAAACTGCGCTGAAAACCCTCCGCGAAACTCTTTAATCAATTCATAGCAGGTATTGCTAGTTTCTCGATTGATGAGTTTCATTAAAATCTTACCCTGATAGACGGACAAGTTCGTTAGCGGAGTAGTAAATTCTTTCTTCAGTTCCTTTTCCCTTGAAGTAATATATTTTTTTCGTTGGCCTTCGTCGTGCATTGACATAAGCTGACGATTGACATCATTGATTATTGCGCCTGCTTTTTTAGCATAGGGATATGTTACATATACAGCGTTCCTTAGGCGAGTCCATTTTTTGAAATCAGCACGCTGAGCTGCACTCATCCGGGCAAATACGAATACCATCTCCAATTGAGCATAAGGCATGGTATCTCCTTCATAGACAATGTATGGAACGGAAAGTGTATCGTTGACCCCATAACGCGACTGTGCCAGAGTTACCTTGCTAATGAATAGCAAAACGATAATGGGTAGTATAATGCGTAGGACTTTCATCAAAAACTAAATTAATCGAAAATTTGCATGTTGTTCGTTAAAATTGAAGGTCATGAAACTGCAGAACTTCTATCGAATCAGTTAAACTTCCAATTACACTACATAAAGCTTGCTTTTCAGTCTGTGATAAAGACTTATCATAAACCCTGAAACCATGATGATTGTTCCAAGCCAGAGTAGATTTATCCATGGAAAACGATATGCCTTTAGCGTGATATAACGCATAACAGCAGAAGACTCTTTAACTGCCAATTCAACACGACCTGAAGCAGCGCGTTGGATACCCAGCACAAGGTTTTGCTGTATCACCGTATCGGTCTTAAAACTTCCTTGTCCATCCTTCACAAAATATGCAGGAGACACTTGAGCAGTTCTCCCTTCCTTTGATACAACAGTCAGTTCAGATAACCAAGCACTGTCTACAAGGGGCAGATCAGTATTATCGTTTTTATTAGCAGTAAGAATTTTGTTAACAAGAACAAATCCATTTGAATAGAATACAGTATCCCCTGCAACAATTGGTGTATTGTGAAAGCTTGCTGTGTCTTTTATATTATCTGGATTTAACCAAGAAGTTATGTAAACAAATACATCATTGCTGATATAATGCTTAGACCCGGGATTAGATGAAAGCTGATTTCCTTCGGGCGACTTCACTAAAAATGCATTCGGATTAACTTCGAATTCTTCTACAGAAGAGGGATCTGTTGAATCAGCTTTAGCAAATTGTATTTTGAAGTATACTTTATTGTTTTTTTGTTCAGTTGAATCGCCCAAATAGGTTACGGTATACTTGCCCATTGGTGTAGGGACATTATAAATAAGCGTAACGTTTTCCAACGGATTTTCTTCTCTCCCTTTGGCGTCTTTCAATCCTGGCACACCTATGCCGGTATTGTTTTCAGAAATTAATTCTTTTTTAGAAGAAGAAATCAAAATCCCAAAGAGCATCATGCCAAAACCAACATGCGCAATTGAGGATCCTGCCGCTTTCATCTTTCCTTTCAACACTGTAATCAAATACATGGCATTGGCAACAATAGTATATACTGATGTCCAGATGGCAAGATGGATAGCCAACAAAAATCCTGTACCAAATTTATCAAAAGTCACCTTGCCAAAAACACTAATTAAGATAGAAAGTACTATTGAAATAGCCGTTGGTATAGCTAGCTTCGACCATATGTATTTACGAGGAGTATCCTTGTATTTAAAATATTGAGTGATAGCAGTAAGAAGGCCTAAGATCATGGCAACCATGACCATTATACGGTTGTATACATATTCCACTTCTTGTCCGATTGCCCATTTAGTGCCAAACAATTTATTGAAAAAAGGAAGTGATGTCAACACGATAATATACACTGCTGAAATCAACAGCAATAACGAACCAACAAACATCCAAAATTCCCGAGAGTTCATACTCTCTTCTTGGTGGTTGACTATAATTTGGCGCTGTTGTTTGATGTATAGAATTACAGGAATGGCGATTAACGTCAACATCATAACAATCAAATGCCAATACAAAGTGCTTCCTTCTCCAGTGAATGAGTGTACTGAAGTATCACCTAGTACACCAGTTCGTGTTAAGAAAGTTGAATACAATACTAAAATAAATGAGGAAACAATAAAGAAATAACTTGCTTTGAGTGATCTCCCTGTGTGCTGAAAAATCAACAGCGTATGAATACCAGCAACAAGTAAAAGCCATGGAACCATTGATGCATTCTCAACCGGATCCCATGCCCAATAACCTCCGAAAGTAAGCGACTCATAGGCCCATGCAGCCCCCATCATAATACCCAAGCCAAGTATGCCTGCAGAAAATAAAGACCAAGGCATGCAACTACGAACCCAACCCACCACATCTTTTTTCCAAAATCCAGCAACAGCAAAAGCATATGGAACCACAGAGGAAGCAAAGCCTAAAAATAAAATAGGTGGATGAATAACCATCCAATAATTCTGCAATAAGATATTAAGCCCATTACCATCGGTAAGGTATTTGGAAAGATAGTTGGGGTCTTGAAAAATTGGAGCATCTGGAAATTCATTCCTCATTAACACAAATGGGTTTGTTCCAATTCTAAGGTCAAACAAATAAATTCCAATTAGAAAACTAGCAAGAAATAATTGGACCAAGCTCATGGTAAACATGACGGGCGAAGTGAATTTCTTTTCAACCTTAAGTAATACTAAACCCAACATAGCATTCCAAAAACTCCACAACATGAAACTTCCTTCTTGCCCTTCCCAAAAACAACTCAGCAGGTATTGAACATCTAAACTTCGTTTAGAGTGTTGGTGTGCATACTTGTATTCGAAATAGTGATTATAAATAAGGATGTAAAGTGTTACAAATAATGCCACCACGGCAATAGCTGAAATGATAAACGAAACACGACCTAATTTAGCCCATGGCCTTTCTTCCAATATATCATTTGATGAAGCTGATTTATAAAAAGCAAAAACAGCTAATAATGAGGAACAAAAAGTTAGGATCGTTATGAAATTACCTATTTGTCCAATGAGCAAATGCTCTCCTGTAAATTTGATCATGTGTTAACGATGAAATGGTTAAGGCTGAGTGTTCAGTTTAGGGATTTCTGATACCACCTTGAGTTGATTTTTTTGTGCATTAGGGTCATCCTTGTACTTTGAAGGACATTTCAAGAGTATTTCTTTACACTCAAAAACTTCTCCGACCATAGAACCCTTCAATACAATTCGAGCACTCTTTTCAAAGTCAGTAGGCTTTGCATTTTTATATATCACCTTTGTACTAAATCCAAGTGAATCTATTGCGGTAAAGGTTAATAGATTTGGATCTTTAATGGGGTCATAAATTACAGGCTTAGTAGTGTCGATTTTCGCAATCATATGGACAAACTTTCCTTCTTTCTTTCTTGCAGATTCAATTGAATCATAGGTAGTTAGGTCACTCATGAAGGTCAACAATGCTGCAATCACTACCGCAATTAAAACTAGGCCCAGAATATGCATTTTTTTCATAGCGCTCAATTTCAAATACAAAGGTAGTGTAAAAGGGAATAGACAATTGTGCCATTTTCGTTAAACGTTAGCGGCATTGAGTTGGGGGTTGGGGGTTGGGGGTTGATCGCTGAACGCTGAACGCTGAACGCTTTACTTTGTGCCTTTGCCCCTCTGTTCCTTTTTTGTATTTACTATTTCCTATTGCCTCTTCCCTGAATCGCTTGGCGCTCAACGCTTTACTTTGTGCCTTTGCCCCTTTTGTGCCTTTTTTGTATTTACTATTTCCTATCCCCTCTTCCCTGAATCGCTTGACGCTGAACGCTGGACGCTTTACTTTGTGCCTTTGCCCCTTTGTGCCTTTTTTGTATTTACTATTTCCTATTGCCTCTTCCCTGAATCGCTTGACGCTGAACGCTGGACGCTGAGCGCTGTTTCACTATTGCCTCTTCCCTGAATCGCTTGACGCTGAACGCTGAACGCTTTACTTTGTGCCTTTGCCCCTCTGTTCCTTTTTTGTATTTACTATTTCCTATTGTCTATTTGCCTTAACTTTGCCGTCCAAACGTAAATTTTTCGCCTCATGATGGCTGACCTGTCTCAATTTGACCCCAATGGCATAAGCATTCCCAATAACAATATTTTTGGCCTCCCATTTACTGAAGAAGATGCAGCCCTTGTAATTATTCCCGTTCCTTGGGAGGTAACGGTTAGCAGCAAAGGTGGTACCGCTAGATCACCAGAACATATTTTAGACGCTAGCTTACAGGTTGATTTATATGATAGCGAATACAAAAACAGCTGGAAAAAAGGTGTTTTCATGCCCCCCGTTGACAAAAAATTATTACTAAAAAACGATTACCTAAGAAAAGAAACTGAGCTATACCTAAACTTCATCAAGTCTGGCGAAAAACTAGAAACCAATAAATTCATGATGAAAACCCTCAAAGAAGTAAATGAAGGGTGTAAGATGATGAATGAATGGGTTTATACGAAAAGCAAAGATCTATTAGCTAAAGGAAAAAAAGTTGGAATCTTAGGAGGTGACCACAGCACCGCATTGGGGTATATAAAAGCCTTATCGGAGACATATGAATCGTTTGGTATTCTTCAACTTGATGCACATTGCGATTTACGAAAATCATATGAAGGACTAACATTCTCTCATGGCTCAATCATGTACAACACATTAGATTCAGTTCAACAAATATCTAAATTGGTTCAGGTCGGTATTCGTGACTATTGTGAAGCTGAGTGGGATTATATCTGCAATAGCAATTTTAAAGTCATTACGTACTTTGAAAGAGAGCTAAAAGAAAGAATATTCGAAGGACAAACTTGGCAGCATATAGCAGATGAAATTGTATCCCATCTACCAGATCATATCTATATAAGCTACGATGTTGACGGTTTAGATCCTAAACTTTGTCCACATACGGGAACACCCGTCCCTGGCGGATTAGACATGGAACAACTAAATTATATTTTCAAAAAAATTATCTTGAGCGGCAAAAAAATCATAGGCTTTGACCTCAGTGAAACAGGCATAAGCCCTGATGGTTGGGATGAAAATGTAGGTGCCCGAATTCTTTTCAAACTCTCTAACTTAGTCTTAAGTCAAGACTAAGCAAATACAATGAGCTGCTAACATGAATTCATCCAAACGGATTTACGACTATGTGGTTGTGCTAAAAAATAACCACAAAAAAAATATCGAAAAAACAGGTTGGCTTTTTGCGATACTCAGTCTTATTCTCCAAGCTATTTCCATTTATTATTCGCCTTCGATTTTTACCCCCTATTACTTTTTTATAATCTCACTGCTGTTAGTTATTTCTATTGTCCTTGATGCAAAAAAGAAAAAGAAAATACGATTTGGACTCATGCTGATCATTGCAGGAATTGGGATTATTATATGCGCAATATTACCTGTTGCAATTGGACTATTGCTCATACTCGCAGGGCTATCAGAGAAACACCTTTTACTTAATCGTGAAATCGGATTTTCAGAAAAAGAAATCAAAGAAAATGGATTGTTTGGAAAGACTATTCAATGGAAGGAATTAAATCAGGTATTAATAAAAGACGATATACTCACTATAGACTTTAAAAACAATAAACTAATACAACAACATACTGATGATGAAGAGGATGAAGACTATGAGGCAGGAGAAGAAGAATTCAACGCGTATTGCAGAAACCGTATTGGCTTCAAAGAATAGTCTTAATTTTACATATGCCTGAGCTTTTACACTCCCCCTTTTTATTGTATTCAGACGGACAAGGTAATATATTCGAAGA
>CANGBH010000092.1 GCA_947451935.1 Chitinophagaceae bacterium | reverse complement strand
GTGACCATTAACGAATACATAGATATTGCAAAAAGCTATAGCACTAACCAGAGTGGGCATTTTATCAATGGAATACTAGATAGCATCCACAAAGAAATGATTACTGATGGCAAGCTCAATAAAGTTGATTTCAAAAAACCATCTTGAATAGGTTAATTTTACATACATATATTAACTAATATGAAGTCCCCTATTGTTATCCTAAGTTTATTTTTACTCGCTTCATTCTCTATTATCATAGTGAGTAGGGTAAATAAGCTCCATAAAAAAGGGAAAAATAAATACGAAAACAGAATTGATCGAACTATTCCAACTACCAGTGTTGAATGGACAGACACAGTTCAAACCCTAGGGAAAGTAATTGAGGGAACACAGGTCAATGTTCAATTCAAATTCAAAAATACCGGATCTAGAATGATGGTTGTGACTGATGTTGCCGCATCATGTGGATGTACCATAGTAGAAAAACCACAAAAACCTTTCTCACCTAATGAAATAGGAACAATAAACGCTACATTTGACAGCAAAAATAGAGTCGGCATAAACCATAAAGTCTTAACGGTTCTGATTAATACTGAACGTCGAATTCAAGAACTAAAATTTGATGTAGAAGTAATCGCAGCAAAATAAATTTTAAAATAAAAAACAAACAAACAATGATGAATTCAATTTTACTACAGGCTCCTGCAAATGCTGGTGTTATGCAACTTGTATTACTTGGCGGTATGATTATTGTGTTTTACTTTTTCATGATTAGACCACAAGCTCAAAAAGCAAAGAAGGCCAAGAAATTTCAAGAAGAATTACAAAAAGGGGAAAGAATAGTTACAATCGCCGGTATTCATGGCATAGTTAATAAAGTGAATGATGACAACACCATTCAAATTGAAGTAAGCCCTGGCTCATTTCTCAAAATTGAAAAATCTGCTATCAGTATGGAATGGAGCGATCAATTGAAAAAAGACGCTGCAGCCGTAAAATAACTGACTCTTTAGTGCATAAAAAAGCCCGGAAATCCTCCGGGCTTTTTTAATTACATTTGGATATGCTTAACGTTGGTCTAACTGGAGGTATTGGCTCAGGGAAAACAATTGCTTCAAAAATATTTGAAGTACTAGGTATTCCTGTTTACCAAGCTGATGCTGCAGCCAAAAGAGTAATGGAAACCAACCCCGTACTTAAAAATCAACTTATCGAGCAGTTCGGCAACGATGCTTTTGTTGACGGAAAGCTGAATAGATCCTATATAGCTGAAATTATTTTCAACGATAAAGAAAAACTGCAGTTAATAAATAGCCTTGTGCATCCATACACTATTCAAGACGGAATTGAATGGATGAAAAAACAAACTACTCCTTATGCCATTAAAGAAGCGGCACTCATCTTTGAAAGTGGCTCTCAATCTAACTTCGATTATATCATTGGTATATCGTCTCCGCAAACACTTCGATTAAATCGTACACTAAAAAGAGACAATATCAATAGAGAATTAGTACTTGAAAGAATGGAAAATCAACTAGATGAAGAGACTAAAATGAAACTATGCGACTTTGTTTTGCTAAATGATGAAAGGACACTATTGACAACACAAGTTTTGGCTGTTCATGAAAAATTGATTGCCCTCTCAAAAGAACAACAGCCTCATGATTAATTTCCCTTCGTTTGCCGATCACAGCTTAATTTGGATTTTTGGTATTGTTCTACCGTTCTTGTCTGGATTACAAAGCGAGAAATTACGAGGAAGTATTCTGTTTGATGCCCATTCAAGAAAAAAGCTCTACTTAGGGAATAGTTTTATGCTGGCTATTTCTGGCTCCTCTGTGCTAGCATTGTGGTTAATAAAAGGCAGGAAGTTTAGTGAATTAGGATTTACTCAATTTATAGAAATCACACCCATGGTTTGGGGCACTATTAGCTTATTTATTGTAGCCTATTTAGTAGACCTCTTCATCACCCTGAAAGAATTAAATAATTCAAACACACCTAAAGAAAAGGATTGGTTTGAAAAATCATCTTTCCTTCCTGAAAAAACAAAAGAGCTACCTGCATATATTCTTTTATGTATATGTGCTGGAATATTTGAAGAAATTATCTACAGAGGATTTATGGTCACCTACTTCCTTCCAAACCAAGTTGGAACAAATTTTCCAATCATTGCCATAGTAGCTCCTTCAATCCTTTTTAGCCTTGCACACTATTATCAAGGATGGACATCCGTACTTAAAATATTTATTTTTGCATCACTACTTTCTGGAATTTTTATTGTTTCAAAAAGCATCTATCCTACTATGGTTTTGCATTTTCTGATTGACTTAACCAGCGGGTTAATCATCATGAAAAAAAACAAGCAACAAACTCAATAATTATCCTCACAGCCTATTGGCGAACCCGGCGGAGGAATAAGATGCACAGTAGGCTTAGCTCTTTCCGGTGATTTAAACCGATCAAGCGCCAAGTTTAGATGGGCCAAATACAAACTGTCTTTCGTTGTCTTCTTTACTCCTTCTAAATAAGATTTTAATTCTTGCAAAATACTAGAGACTTTAGCCCGTGCAGGATATGAAAGCTGTTCATCAATACTCGACGCAAGTAGATAAGTCAGTAGAATTTGTTCTGTTTGCATTTGTATCGCATTCTTCATGCCGGTTTTACGCACAGACTTAAATGTTGCATTAATTAGGCTTGATGACATATCACTGAATCCATAACCATTTATTAATTCTTGCTGAACTAATCTGTTCACCCTTTCCGCATTAAACAAAAAAGACAATGGTAAATCGGCAGCTGATTCTGCGGGAGACAATTGGTCGAAAGAAAGTCCAGTTTTCTTTTTAAATAGTTCTCTGTTGAATTCATAACCAGCCGGACGAGGTGGAATCAATGAAGCAATACGTGCAGGCAACTCCAAAAACTCAGGTTCAAGGCATTTCAAAATAGCCTTCATCGCCTTCTCCTGTTTCTGCCTGTCTAAAGGTGCTGTAACCAGTTGTCCGTCAGCTTTTAATGCATACGTGTAATTCATTCCCCCTATGAGTTTAGAAACAGCTTCAACTTGATATCGATGATAAAAGTAAACAGGGACTAATACATCTTCTAGCATCGCCATAGGCATTCCTTTTCGAATTGAGTTTACCCCGAAATTATTTAGTGCTGTTTTTCTTATGGCTGAAACGGCATCAAGTTCATTTACGATATCATTTCCATTATCCCACAAGTGTGCATCAGGATGCAAACCACCCGGAGCTCTTGCATCACGATCACTTATAAAACGTAGTCCCTTGGCGGATGCATCTGCTAGGATTTTGTTTAATACTTCCTTTTCATTTTTACTGTTACTCAAATCAGAGTAACCCCAAGTAATAGCCACTTTATCCCATTCCCCAATCTTGTTGTCATAGGCATGACTTAAATCAATTTCACCATGCGCATTCAGTTCAACTAAGGGATGAGGATAATCCATTACACTAGATCGACTAACTGAACTAGCAGCATAATTATGCATGAGTCCAAGTGTATGCCCTACTTCATGTGCAGACAATTGTTCCAATCGTTCTAAAGACATTTTGAGCATTGGATTATCTTTTTGTTGCTCGTCGTTGAAAGGAGATAATAATCCTTGTGCAATCATATAATCTTGACGAACCCTCAAAGAGCCAAGCGATACTTGTCCTTTAATGATTTCACCCGTACGTGGATCAACCACACTAGCCCCATAACTCCAACCACGTGTTGAACGATGTACCCAGTTAATCATGTTATACCGAATGTCCATTGGGTCGCAGGAATCAGGAAGAATTTTTACGATGAATGCATTTTTATATCCAGCGGCTTCAAAAGCTTCATTCCACCAAGAGGCCCCTTTAAGTAAGGCAGAACGAATCGGTTCGGGTGTACCGTTATCGAGATAATATACAATTGGCTTAACCGGCTCACTCAGTGCAGCTGTGGGGTCTTTTTTAGCTAATCGGTGACGATTGATAACAAACTTTTCGATGGGTTCAGATACGGGTGTACTATAATCGAAATAAGAACTATTGCCAAAGCTTGAACGCGGATCAAATATTCTAGGTGTATAATTATCATCCGGAAGTTGCACAAAAGAATGATGCAATCTAAGCGTAATCGCTTCTGGAGAAGGCGTTACCGACTCTACATACCCTCCACTTATACCATCTGTGTTTACTAAAGTTATAGTAGACTCTAACTCCGTATTGAGTGGAAAATTTTTACATGATTGAAAATAGATAGCTGATCGTGATTTATCCAGAGCATAATTTCCCTGTTGAGTACTTTTAATTCTATTGGCCGTCTGCATAGCATCTCGCGTAAGAAAATCAGTGGCATCAACCAATACAATACCATTAGATTCAGCTTCAGCAGTGAATCCCCACAAGGCAGACTGAGCAAAGGATTGTTCCACTGCAATCTTCTCTCTTACACTTGATGTATTGGCACGATAGTGATAGTTTGGTTCTATCATCAATATCTTCTTCCCTACGCGAGAAAATTTCACTACCCTTCCTCCACCTAAAAGTCCACGATCTAATCCTATATCATTTGACCCCAACCCAGCAGGCAATGAGGTCACGTAGAGCAATTCTGAATCAAACTTGGATACTTCCATCCATATTTTTCCATTTACATCATCCCGATAGAAATTAATAAATCCCTCTTGCTTGGTGTATCCCTTTGTTTTTTCTTCAATGCTTTGAAGCGGTTGTGCAATGGCATACAAAGGAAGCAGGCAAATGAAAAAATAAATCGTTTTCAACATCGTATAATAACTTTAAAATTTGGAAATAGCCATGAATAAATAAATCAACATAACTCTCTTCTGGTATGGAGAACTACATCAGTAAATTAATAAAAAGGATGGATAATGCAGTCGAAATTAACTAATGCTTTTAGTCTGGAAAGAAACAATATCATTTATATTGATTTTCTTTGCACTGTAATATGAAAATCGAATTTTGGAGTATCGGCAAACAACATGATCCGGCAATCAAAGAGGCTATAGAAGACTATACCAAGCGGATCACTAAATACAACCCTGCAAAATGGGAGATTATTCCTGTGCCCAAAAACGCGAGTACACTCAGTGAAATTGACTTAAAACGTGCTGAAGGAAAAATAATACTTGATAAGCTTGATAAAGAAGATATTCTTGTTGCCCTAGATGAATATGGCAAGGAGATGAGCTCGATTCAGCTATCCGAATTCATTATAAAACAAGGAAATCTAGGTATCAAAAAAATAGTTTTTTTAATTGGTGGTGCCTTCGGATTAGATGATTCGGTACTTAAAAGAGCTAATCATACCTGGTCGCTTTCTCCATTAACCTTTCCGCATCAACTGGTAAGGCTTATCCTTTCAGAACAGATTTACCGGGCATATACCATTATTAAAAATGAAAAATATCATCACCGATAATTTAATCTCAACTAAATGACTATAACATTTCTGATTATATTGATTACCTGTGCAGTTTCCATTCCAGCTTTTTCTAAAGAGCACTTGAGAGAAGACCTTCTCTTTTGGCCTTACATGATTAAAGGAAGAAAACAATACTATCGCTTTATCACCAATGGTGTATTGCATGCAGATGCGATGCATTTGATTTTTAATATGGTATCCTTCTACTCATTTGGAGTTGCATTGGAATCGTATTTATATAAAGCAGTATTTGGTGATATGTCACGCGGACTCTTTGCCATGCTATACGTCACAGCACTCATTTTTGCTGTGTTGCCAGATTATTTTAGATATCAAAATAAAGCATTCTATAGATCGTTAGGAGCTTCAGGTGCTGTATCGGCTGTCATTTTTGCGGCCATCACCATTCAACCTAAAATGCCCATTCAATT
>CANGBH010000091.1 GCA_947451935.1 Chitinophagaceae bacterium | reverse complement strand
GGATAATAGCTGTAGTATTTATTATCAGGATCAGTAGCATATTTTTTTTCTGTTCTTTTGGTCGACTGCCTATAGGTAGCTGAAGTAACCATGAGTTTCACCATCTTTTTAATATCCCAACCGCTATCCATGAACTCAACAGCTAACCAATCCAATAATTCAGGATGGGTAGGGAGTTCTCCTTGTGTGCCAAAATCTCCTGTCGTCTTCACTAATCCTCTTCCAAAAAACTCAGCCCAAAGTCGGTTTACATAAACGCGGGCTGTAAGGGGATTATCTCTTGCGGTCAACCATTTGGCTAATCCCAACCTGTTCTTTTGAAAACGTTTTGTGTTGTATGCCATGATGGAACTTGGCGTGTTCATGTCTACCGTGTCAGAAGGTTGATCGTAAACACCTCTTCTCAAAACACGTGTTGGTCTGATGTTTATGCTATCCTTCATGATCATCACCATTACATCGGCTGAATCTTTTTTGTTCAGGAAGCTTAATACAGTTTGTGCATCAGCTGAACTAATTTTCATTACGGGTTCTGCCGCGGGAGAAACAAGGTTAGGTTGAACATTTTCATCAACTTGGTTAAAAAAAGCAAACATGCTATAGTAGTCTTTTTGTGTTACCGGATCATATTTATGATCATGGCACTTTGCACATTCCAACGTAATAGCTAGAAAGGCTTTACCAAATGTATTGGTCCGATCGGTTACATATTCAATTCTATATTCTTCTTCAATAATTCCACCTTCTTGGGTGATTTTATGATTTCGATTAAACCCAGTCGCCAATAATTGTTCCTTCGATGGATTGGGCAATAAATCTCCTGCAACCTGCCAGGTGATAAAAGTAGAAAATGGATAGTTTTTATTGAAGGCATTTATCACCCAATCACGCCAAGGCCACATGGTTCTGCCTCCATCATCTTGGTATCCATGGCTGTCAGCAAACCGAGCAAGGTCAAGCCATTGGATGGCCATCTTTTCACCGTAATGTTTATTAGCAAGCAATTCATCCACTATTTTTTCATAGGCATTAGCTGAATTATCCTTTAAGAAACGATCTTGTTGTTCAAGTGTTGGAGGCAGTCCTGTCAGGTCCATGCACACCCTTTTCAACAAGGTTTCTTTTTCAGCCTGTTCATTAGGTTCTAGTCCATAAGATGCTTGTTTTGCAAAAACAAAATGGTCGATAGCGTTTACAGCATGTAAGTATTTATCAACTTCTGGAACAGCCGGTTTTGTCGGTGGAATAAATGACCAATGTTTTTTATACTTGGCCCCTTGGGCTATCCATTTGCGAATTACTTCAATTTCATTTTTAGTGAGTGACAAGTTGGAAGAAGGAGGAGGCATCACTTCTGCAGTATCTGTCGTAGTTATTCGTGCATACATCGCCGATTGCAGAGGGTCACCTGGAATTAGGATATGATGTTTCGGGTCATCTTTAAGCGCAGCAAAAGCGCCTTCTTCAGTATCTAGCCTTAGTCCTGCTTTCCGAGCCTTTGCATCGGGGCCATGGCACTTGAAGCATCGATCAGAGAGGATAGGGCGAACATGGTAATTGAAGTCAACTACCTCAGGTACTGCGGGCTCTTTGCCTTTTTTTGTAAAGGCAAAATAAGAGAAAGCAATAAAGAGAATCCCTAATGCGCTTATCAATATAATTTTCTTATTCACTAGAAGTTTGTTCACGGTAAATGTATTGAGAGCATTCTGTTAAGCCATCCCTTTGACAATTTACATAAGAATTTGCGGTTTATAATTTTACAACATGATAATATCCGAAATCGATTGCGTTCGGTGGATAAACCAAGTGTGTTTGTATTCGATTTGGTGATTTCTGTTCGCACATCAACTAATCTTGGTCATATTTTCTAGGTATCCCATTTTTTAGTTTCGCTACAAATCAAAGTCTTATGTTAAACAACCAACCTAAACACCTAAGTCATGGTGCATTAATTGCTTTTATTGAGGAAATGTCAAAGCTCTGCACTCCGGATGCTATTCATTGGTGTGATGGTAGTCAAGCAGAATATGATAATCTTTGTGGACTTCTTGTTCAAGCTGGAACGTTTAAACAATTAAACCAGGAACGATGGCCTAATTCTTATGCCTGTAATTCAGACCCAAGTGATGTGGCAAGGGTAGAAGATAAAACATTTATCTGCAGTAGAAGAAAGGAAGACGCTGGCCCAACAAACAATTGGGTTGATCCCAAATTCATGAAGATTAAAATGAATGAATTGTTTACCGGTTGCATGAAAGGTAGAACACTTTATGTTATTCCATTTTGCATGGGCCCTTTGGGATCGCCACTATCAAAGATCGGTGTGCAAATTACCGACTCAGCCTATGTTGTGGTCAACATGCATATCATGACACGCATGGGTAGTGATGTGCTGAAATTATTAGGTGCCGATGGTGAGTTTGTCAAATGCTTACATTCATTGGGTGCTCCTCTAGGTCCCGGGCAAAAAGATGTTTCTTGGCCTTGCAATCCAACTACAAAATACATCGTCCATTATCCAGAAGACCGTACAATTGTGTCATATGGTTCGGGATACGGAGGCAATGCACTCTTGGGGAAAAAATGCTTTGCCTTACGCATCGCCTCTGCGATGGCCAAGGATGAAGGTTGGCTCGCTGAGCACATGTTGATTTTAGGTGTTGAAGATCCAACAGGCAGAAAAACGTATGTTGCAGCAGCCTTCCCAAGTGCTTGTGGCAAAACGAATTTTGCTATGCTCATTCCACCGACAGACATGAAAGGTTGGAAAGTCACAACCATTGGTGATGATATCGCATGGATTAAACCGGGGAAAGATGGAAAACTATATGCAATCAATCCAGAGTATGGGTATTTTGGGGTAGCCCCAGGAACAAGCGAAATGACCAACCCCAATGCTATAAAAGCCTTGTCAAAAAATAGCATTTTTACCAATGTGGGCGTTACCCCAGATGGGGATGTATGGTGGGAAGGACTTACGAAAGAAGTGCCTAAAAAAATATACAATTGGAAAAATGAATTACATGACCCTGCATCTGGAAAGCTAGTTGCTCATCCAAACTCACGGTTCACCGCACCGGCAAATCAATCTCCAAGCATTGATGCGGAATGGGAAAATCCAAATGGAGTACCCATAAGTGCTTTTATATTTGGGGGAAGACGAAGCACAACTATCCCACTAATCTATCAGGCATTCAACTGGAACTTTGGTGTATACCTTGCTTCAACAATGGGTTCAGAAACAACTGCAGCTGCAGTAGGTGAAGTTGGACATGTACGCCGTGATCCTTTTGCCATGCTCCCATTCTGCGGTTACCATATGGCTGATTATTTTAATCATTGGTTGCAACTTGGTCGTAACCTTCCTAACCCGCCAAGGATGTTTGGCATCAACTGGTTTAGAAAAGATAAAGATGGCCATTTCCTATGGCCAGGATTTGGAGATAATATGCGCATTTTAAAATGGATTATTGAACGGGTTAATGGTGAAGTGTCTGCCATTGAAAGTCCTATAGGTTGGATGCCAGAATATGAAGATATCGATTGGGGTCATATGAAATTTACGCCTGAACAATACGATACGTTAATGGAGGTGGATAGAGAAGCCTGGAAGCATGAAATACTTGACCATGAGGAATTGTTTTCTCGGATGTACGATAAACTTCCAAAGGAATTTTTCTTCATGCGAGAACTCTTATTATCCGGACTTTGGAGATCTCCTGAGCATTGGTCACTAGCCCCTGAAATACATTAAGGCAAATTGTTATTTTTATAATAACTTAACTGACTTAATCCATCTTAAGATGAATTGTATTTCAAAAAAAGTATTGATTATTTTTATCGTCATGCTATCAACTTTATTTGGCTATAGCCAATATTCGAATACCCAAGAATATCCTGTTTATACTGGGAATGACCTTGGATTAAACTACAGCCCATCATCCTCAACATTTAAATTGTGGGCCCCTTCCGCCGAAAAAGCAGAGATTATTTTTTACAGGTCATCCCTCGGAAATGATGAAATAGAAACCTACGAGATGGCACGCGAAGCAAATGGCATTTGGGTTAAGAGCATGGATCGTGATCTGAAAGGAGTTTACTATGTGTTCCATGTTTTTATTGATGGCAAATGGTCTAATCAAGTACCTGACCCTTACGCAAAAGCCGTGGGCACAAATGGGAAACGAGCCATGGTGGTTGATTTGAAAGACACTAATCCTGAAAATTGGGAAAATGATTTTTCACCGGCATTTTCTAAGCGAGCTTATATGATGAAAGGAATTGGTGGACTTCCAACCGATGCCATTGTATACGAACTGCATGTAAGAGACGCTAGTATTAGTTCAACATCAGGGATAAAAAATAAAGGAAAATTTCTCGGCTTATCTGAATCTGGAACCAAATCAGATGAAGGATTGTCAACTGGACTTGATCATTTAAAGGAACTTGGCGTAACGCATATTCATTTATTGCCATCATATGATTTCTATAGCATTGACGAATCGCTTCCCGATAGCACGCAATACAATTGGGGATATGATCCACTGAATTACAACACTCCTGAAGGGTCGTATTCAACGAATCCAGAAAATGGAAATACACGAATTAAAGAATTTAAAACATTAATCGCCGCAATGCATGATAAAGGTCTTCGTGTTGTGATGGATGTGGTATACAACCACACTATGCTCACTGAAAGTTCCAACTTCAATCAATTGGTCCCGGGGTATTACTTCAGACAAAAGGAAGGTGGTGGATTTTCAAATGCTTCCGCCTGTGGTAACGAAACCGCAAGTGAACGCCCAATGATGAGAAAATTTATCATTGAATCGCTTGTATATTGGGTGAAGGAATTTCACATTGATGGTTTTCGATTTGACTTGATGGGTATTCATGATATCGAAACCATGAATGAAATTTCTTCAACACTTCATTCCATTAAACCAGATATTCTGTTATATGGTGAGGGTTGGACAGCAGGTAGTTCGCCTATCCCAGATTCGTTAAGGGCAATCAAAAAAAATGTTGCACAACTCAATGATATTGCTGTATTCAGTGATGATATGAGAGATGGAATAAAAGGAAGTGTTTTTGAAGCGCAGGATAGGGGATTTGTCACTGGAAAAACTGCTGCTTCAGAGAGTGTTAAGTTTGGCATAACTGCTGCGTGTTGGCATCCACAAGTAGACTATAACCTTGTTAATTATTCTAAGGAACCTTATGCAACTGCTCCTTCTCAAGTGATTTCATATTGCGAATGCCATGACAATAATGTGCTTTGGGATAAGCTTTCTATTTCAAATGAATTGGCTTCACCTCAATCCATAATAGAGATGCATAAGTTAGCATTATCTATTGTGCTAACTTCTCAAGGAATTTCCTTCCTTCATGCCGGAACAGAATTTTTAAGAACTAAAAAAGGAATAGAAAATTCATTTAAATCAGCCGATTCAATCAATGCAATTGATTGGTCACTTAAATCAAAAAATAGTGATGTCTACCATTATGTAAAAGGTCTTATTGCAATGCGCAAAGACCATCCAGCTTTTCGATTAACCACAAAAGAAGAGATTGCTTCATTGATTGAATTTATCCCACAGCAAGCTGATGGTGTAATTTCTTATTCCATTCATGGAGCTAAAGTGCATGACGATTGGAAGCATGTTTTCATTGTGTTTAATGGTTCATCTCAACAACATACCATTCAATTGCCTCAGGGAAATTGGAATGTTTTTTCATCCAATAATGAATTGAATGAATCAATACCTTTGATAAAGGAAAGCACATTAATTCAACCCTACAGTGCTTCTATTTTTTACAAAGAGTAACATCATGCAAGAAGTATATATTCTTTCGGCAGTAAGAACACCTATTGGTAAGTTTGGTGGTGCATTGGCTTCATTTTCTGCTGCGGAATTAGGCGC
>CANGBH010000090.1 GCA_947451935.1 Chitinophagaceae bacterium | reverse complement strand
TTTGAATGTGAAATGACGATCAAAGGTGGCAACATCGTATACGATTTAAATGGTATTGCAGATCCAATCGTAGTAAAAAGTAAAAAATAATCATTGATCAAATTAGAACCACTATTTTAGTGGCCCAATAACATCATCATGAAATTGAAATCACTGCTCATCTTCATTTGCCTGCTGATTGCATCAGAAAAATTCTATGCACAGAAAATGCCTAAAGAGGAACTTATTTTCTTGACCTCTGAATGGAAAGGCGAACGTTTTGAAGACGGCAGACCAAAAGTATCAGACGACTTAATCACTCGTGCAAAAAATATTGGTATTGAAGAAGCATGGACTGTCTTAAAAAATGAAGGATATAAAAATCAATTTGAAGGCAACTGGAAATTGGTGAATGATTCAACAAAAGTTGTTGGTCGTGTTGTAACGGCACAATACATGCCAAGCAGACCAGATGTAGAAGCTAAAATTAAAGAACGCGGTAAGAATGAAGGAAGAAAAGGAAATACCAATGCTTGGCCAATTGAGACATTAACCAAAGGAGATGTATATGTTGCCGATTGCTTTGGAAAAATTGCTCAGGGCACATTAATAGGCGATAACCTGGGCAATTCAATCTTTGCCAAAACGGGTAACGGTGTGATTTTTGATGGTGCAGCACGCGACCTTTCAGGTCTTGCTAACATCAAAGGCTTCAATGCCTTTGTTCGTGATTTTGACCCCTCCTATCTTGAAGATGTTGTATTAATGGGATTGAATACACCAATTCGTATTGGACGCGCCATTGTACTTCCTGGAGATCTGGTTATTTCTGAACGAGAAGGTGTACTATTTATTCCCGCACACCTTGCCGAGAAAGTAATCAGCATTGCAGAGTTTATAGGATTGCGCGATCTGTTTAGTCATGCTATGCTGAAATCAGGCAAATATTCACCTGGACAAATAGATAGTAATTGGACTGAGGAAATCAAATCAGCCTTCCTTAAATGGCTCGAAGAAACACCCGGTGTAAGAAAATTAACCAAAGCACAGCTCGATGAATTCTTAGCCAAAAGAACTTGGTAAAAATTAGAATTAAAACCCATAAAACTGATTAGCTAAAACAACTTCACGTTATTGTATGAAAAAATTTACATTTTACCATTTCACCCTCTTGCTATCATTCACCGCGTTATTAGCCGCCTTGATATTATTACTAGCTGGTAATTCATCGTTAGTTGGTCCTTTATGCATTGCCTTCTTTGTTGCCCTAGCGATAAGCTTTAGAGGCTTCGAAGCGTTAAAAGGATTCGCCTATACCGTTACTATTTTTGCAGCGGTGACAACAGCGTTATTCTATCCCGGCTATTTCGTTGCATGGAATGGATATAAGCTTGCCCTATTAATTACTCCACTTATACAACTGATTATGTTTGGCATGGGAACATCCATGAGTATCAAAGACTTTGCGGGTGTTATTAAAATGCCGAAGGGAGTATTCATTGGCGTATTCAGTCACTTTGTAATTATGCCTCTACTTGGATTTACACTTGCAAGCCTTACCCATTTTCCTGCTGAGATTGCAGCTGGGATCATTTTAATAGGTTGTTCACCAAATGGTATGGCGTCTAACGTTATCTCATACTTAGCCAAGGCAAACCTCGCCCTTTCTGTTACCATAACTGCTATATCTACCATGCTTGCTCCTTTGTTAACACCCCTGCTTATGAAGTTATTTGCAGGAGCATTTATTGAAATACATGTATTAGACATGATGTTTGATATTTTTAAAATGGTTATCATTCCAATTGGTGCAGGATTAGTATTCAATCATTTCTTCACAGGTAAAATGAAATGGTTCGATGAAGCCATGCCTCTGGTATCCATGTTTGGCATTGCATTCATCATTGTAATCATCACTGCTGCAGGAAGAAACAGCTTGCTTACAATTGGACCAGCATTGATCTTGGTTGTATTGATTCATAATCTAACAGGATATACCCTAGGATATTGGTCAGGCAGATTATTTAAAATGTCTGAACGAGATTGCAGAACCATTGCCATTGAAGTAGGCATGCAGAATGGGGGACTTGCATCAGGTCTTGCTAAGTCAATGGGCAAGATGGCAACGGTAGGATTAGCCCCCGCTATATTTGGTCCTTTGATGAACATCACTGGGTCCGTACTTGCTTCCTATTGGCATAAGCGACCAATTGAAGACAATCCAGTTCAAGCATAAATAGATTTCGAACCTGGATTAATCAAACTGTAGTATCCCGAATCGTTCAGGATCATGATAACTTCTGCGAGTAAGTTGCCAGCTTGAATACACAGGTGTGTGATCATAATCGATACGGTAAAAGTTAGCGCGCCATTGTGTTCCTTTTTGTGGAGGTATATTACCCAGGGTGCCTAGCAATGAATAGGGAACAAAAAATTCTGCATACCAAGTAAAGTGCTTATTCGTTGAACTTACATCTGTCGTTGAAATAGCATGAATAGTTTTTTTCTCCCCTTCATATTGCCAAGGTTTCCAACCCATTGCTTTTCCTTTATTGTTGACAATGAGAATAGGCAATTCATAATTTAAGGGAGAGAGTTCATATTCAAAATAGATTGGCAAGGTCGTGTCTGGCCAAAAGAAAGCCTCTACTACGTCTTCATCATATAAGTTTAGATAGTCGCCTTTTAATGTTGCAGTGATTGCACTATCCTCACATTTGTACAAACAATAAACCCCTTTATCAGAGTACAGGATTTTGAAGGAAGTTTTGAATTGTTCAGTCAGGCTATTCATTTTATTGGAAGGAATACTCCAATTATTTTGCAACAAGGTTTTACTATCCCGAGCTGTAATCAGATTCCATTCTGCTTGCTCCCAGTTTTTTGCAGTCCCTTTACCATTGACTGTGAAATCAGTTGTCTTTTTCACATTCAAAACATCATGCTGTGCATTCAATGTGGAGGGAATATAAACAAGTGCAAAAAAGAGAATGGTGAGAATGGATTTGTTCTTGATCATGTGCTTCATATTACTTTGAATAAAGTTGATGAGTGATATCCGAAATTATTTCTATTAAAAATATAATACAATATAACGAAATACAGAAAGCGCCTTGAGTAAAAATCACTAAAAATACAGGCTACCAAAAATAAAATCAACCTAATACTCAATCTTCAAAGAAGCCTCTCCTTGAAAGTTAGAAATTAATACTGATTCGGTTTCTGGATTATATACTCCTCCAATTACACTGATTGCTTTTAACCCCTTAGGATGAGGAATACGAATCCTAACTTGATCAGGCCTCCTATCAGATAAACAACTAACCTTTACGTCTATTGAACCGTCATTTACATGCGACGTTACTGATAACGAAAGTGGGCCAAAATAACTAGCCACATTCTTCAAGCTAATCTCTTTACCGTCTTCAAGCCAATTGCGAGGAACACCAGGCAAAAGATTCAATACCCGCCCTTCTTCAAGATATAACATCCATCGTGTCTCCATCAGAAACCAAGCCTCTTCGTGGGTTTTATGAGCACTTACTTGAAACAAGTGCTCCCAAAAAGTATAGGTTTCACGATCTGCAAGAGCAGAGAATGTATTGTAATAGGTTTTCAAAAATGGCTTTACTAAATTCCGTTTTAATTGAATCCAATTATGCCGACTATAATAAGGCTGACTGAATGCTGTATTTCGCAAAAAGAATAATTCACTGTGATAATTAAGAATCATTTTTGAGATAGGATCATCAGGTGACAACACCTCACAAAAAATAAGGTATAATGGTCCTAGTAAAACATCAGGAGCTGTAACAGTTCCATGAGACGCGAATGTTTCAGGATTGATGTGAAGTGCCCTCGGACCAATCGCTTCAGTCCATGGAGGAACTGTAGGACACCATGTACCATCCCCAATGGGAACTACCGGTGAATTAGCCATGCTGTTTTCAAGCGAGATGAGAATATCTTTTTTCCATGCTGCAGCTTCTTGTTTCAATCGGGCCGATTCAACTGGATTTATTTCCTGCAATATTTCTGCCATTCTGCCTATACCTAAATATGCATAGGCATTTAACATGTATTGATGAAAAGGGTCCTCCGGATCGGCAACCTTGCCGGCTATCATTCCATACCCCTTTCGGTTGAACTCATCCTTTTTATTATCGGCTCGCCATCTCAAAAGATAGTTACATGACTTTAATAATTTTGATTCGATTGAAGCTATCCATGCTTTATCTTTTGTATAGCGATAGTATTCACCAATGCTCCACAATGCAGCACCAGTCTCTACCATGTATCCTCCGAAATTTTGAATCATCCCATCGTCATGCTGTTTATCAAGAAAAAACGTTAGCGACCTTTTGGCCACATCACTCAAGCCCATCGAGTTATAAAACTGTATTATTGGTGAACTTTCGGTTCCAATTGGTGAATACACGCCAATGTCTGGCGCTAGTGTTCCATTGGGTTCATTACCGTAAGTAATCAAATCAAGATGCAATAAACCAGCTTGAATCATCTCATTAATCCGTGGCTCAGGAACATGAATGGTTGCTGCGTTTGAGAGTTTTGCTTTCCAAAATGCTTTACACTCATTGAATCTTGAATCAAAAGATTGTTGTGCTATAGTTGTTGCACGCTCATTCGAAACCGGAGAGTGTGGAACATAAAACTCAAATACAGCCTTTTCGTGGGGAGGAATTAATACAGCAATCTCCTCATCACTTAATGGTTGTCCATTTAGTCTTGAAATGGCAAATGTTTTACCAGATGAAAAAGTTGAGAATCCTGTATTACGATCTAGCGTGTAGCCCTTTTTAGCATCCCACCAATGACCGCCTGGCCTAACTGTCTTAAACCACGCATACCTTGGAACAGAAGAATTATTGATGGCTTCACATCTATAATACAAAACGGTAGACTCCTGCTTAGTCATCTCTACCTCAACTTTTGGTTTTACTCGTTCTTGTTGTTCATTAGTTAACATATGCCCTGAACTAAGTAAATCGGCTACTGCATAATTTGTCCCGATTTCAGTCTTAGAATTTAGAGGTGTGTGCTCAAGCGAAACGAATGAAGTGGATCGATATTCAATATCCTCATCAATTAGCGTTGTATGAAGAATTGGAAGCACGCCTTCCTCTAGACGACGTGTTGTACTCACCACAACACCTT
The DNA here is from genome assembly GCA_947451935.1 of Chitinophagaceae bacterium. Classification (GTDB taxonomy): domain Bacteria; phylum Bacteroidota; class Bacteroidia; order Chitinophagales; family Chitinophagaceae; genus Pollutibacter. The sequence goes on along the minus strand of CANGBH010000090.1, from coordinate 832 downwards.
CTCCCCTGCCAACCATATAACCGTATTCAGCTGCATCATCTTCAAATTCAGGTAACTCCACTCCAGATGAAGCATTTCTAGGTATAATAAGATTGATCTCACTCCGTGCATCTGTTCTATTATCAGTTAGCTCAAAAATGTGTATGTCACGACTTATACCTAACCATGTTGGACAAGACTGATTGCGCGTAATCAAAGCAGCAGCATCAAAACTCTCTTCTGCCTGTTCTTCAATTTGCTGATACTTTGTTTTCAATCCAAGAAGACTAATCCCAGCTACTATCTGAATATAGCTACGTGTATCTTCATTCGATGTAACAACCACATTATATTCAGGAATGTATATGGGATATTGTTTATTTATATCCCTAAGAAAAAATGTAAATGAATTTTTATTGGTTCTAACGGTAATGCGAGTTGAATTTGAACCAGGATTGGTGTGAGCATCTGTGATAGCCAATTCAAGACGAACGTCATCTGCTTTTTTAAATTCAAACCCATTACCCTTTATGTTTGCCCCCTTTACAGCGTTTAGTTTTAGGAGTTTTCCATTGCTAACTTCTATGTGCCCTTTGAGTTGACTCTGATTCCAAAGAATAACAATGTTTTGATTTACATTAGAATGAAGTGATTGAGAAAATCCATTCAATGTACTAATGATACAAAAACAGAATACAATTAGATAAGACTTCCATTTAACCATATGTCAAGATTAATCATAGCTTTTATTACACAACCGTTGTTGCCAATTCGATAAAAGACTGAGTTATTCTAAAGATATGTATTTCTGATTATTTGATTCTTTGATATGAATTGAGAAGAAAACGAACAC
>CANGBH010000089.1 GCA_947451935.1 Chitinophagaceae bacterium | reverse complement strand
TCCCCAGATCGGCAATTGTTCTAGCTACTTTTAATATTCTATCATATGCCCGAGCAGATAGGTTCAGTCGCTCCATTGCTTTTTTCAGAAGAATCTGAGCTGGTTCATCGAGTTGACAAATTATTTTTAGTTCTCTGGAACCCATTTGAGCGTTCGAATAAATTCCAGGATTTTCTGCATAACGTTCAGCTTGTATTTTTCGTGCTGCGATTACACGTTCTCTGATAACTTCAGATTTTTCAGTGATTTGTTGTGATGCCAGTTGAGAAAATGCTACTGGAGTAACTTCTACATGCAGGTCAATCCTATCTAGCAGTGGACCAGAAATTTTATTTAAGTATTTAGTTACCAAGCCTGGTGGACAGGTACATTTTTTTTCTGGGTGATTATAGAACCCGCACGGACAAGGATTCATGGAGGCTACGAGCATAAAGGAGGTAGGGAAATCGATGGCAATGCGTGCACGTGATATAGTTACTTTTCTTTCTTCGATGGGTTGTCTCATAACTTCTAAGACTGTTCTTTTAAATTCAGGGAGTTCATCAAGAAATAGAACGCCGTTGTGTGCGAGTGATATCTCACCTGGTTGTGGTGTAGAACCGCCGCCTACGAGTGCAACATCACTGATGGTATGATGAGGGCTTCTGAATGGTCTTTTCGTTATTAGACTAGTATGTTCTGGAAGTTTACCGGCAACGCTATGGATTTTCGTGCTTTCGAGTGATTCTTCTAGAGATAGGGGAGGAAGAATAGAGGGCAATCTTTTTGCAAGCATGGTTTTCCCGGCGCCGGGCGGGCCGATGAGAATTACATTATGTCCGCCCGCCGCCGCGATTTCCAATGCCCTCTTAATATTTTCTTGTCCTTTAACTTCTGAAAAATCGGTTTCAAATTTTATTTGAGATTGATAAAATTCTTTCTCAACATCTATTTTGATGGGCGTTGCATTATTTCCATCATTTCGGATAAAGTCAACTACTTCTTTTAGAGTTCTAAGTCCAAATACATTAAGTCCATTAACCATCGCTGCTTCTCGGGCATTTGTATCGGGTACAATCAGTCCTTTGAAACCTTCCTTTCTTCCTTGTATAGCAATCGGTAATGCGCCTCTGATTGATCGTAGCTCACCATCAAGGCTGAGTTCGCCCATCATAATATGATCTGAAAGCCGTTGAGAAAATATTAGTTGTTCTGATGCGGCCAATACTCCTATAGCAATTGGAAGATCAAAAGCTGTGCCACTCTTTTTTAAGTCTGCAGGGGCAAGGTTAACAACAATGCGAGTTCTAGGCATTTCAAATCCATTTGATTTGATAGCACTCTCTACGCGTTGCATACTCTCTTTAATAGAGTTGTCTGGTAGACCAACGATACAATAATCTTTACCTTGTGCTGTCCAATTTACTTCAATGGTAATGGTTATTGCTTCAACACCATATACGGCACTTCCAAACGTCTTGATAAACATGACGTGAAGTTATTTTGCATTCGATATTTACTAATGGTGAAAAGCTCAACAAGAAATGTTTAATTCGGCTGAGCTCTGTTTAATTTATCCTTTTTTCATGGTGTTTTCACCAAGTTGATTCAAAAGGTCTAGCACGCCTTCTTTTTTTAGAATCAAGAATCCCATTCTGTCGTTACTTATTCCTTCTTTTAGTTGGTAGCTGAAATGTAGCTCATCTTCTTTTAATGTTGTTTCAAAATATTTAAAACTAATCGAAGGGTATTTTTGTAAGTCTTCTCCAATTTCATATAAGTGAGTAGATAAAATGAAAAGTACATTTTTTAAATTAACTAGTCCACTGATCACTGCCTCTGAACATTTCATGGCATCTTGAATATTTGTCCCCTTGAATAATTCATCAATCAGCACAAGCCAGCGCTTACCATTGCTTATTCGAAATAGTGTTTCGCGAATACGCTTGACTTCATTGAAAAAATAACTTTCACCCTTTATGATATTGTCTTCCACATTGATGTTACTTAATATGCCATCAAATAAAGTGAGCTCCATTTTTTCCGCAGGCACTCCCATTCCAATATGCGCTAGATATACTGCGAGGCCTAGGCCTTTGATTAATGTACTCTTTCCAGCCATATTTGCACCAGTAAGGAAAATGAAATTTTTCTTTTCATTCAGCGTGAGGTCATAACTTACTGGTTTTGTTAGCATAAGATGACGAAGGCTGACTGCCTCTATGGAAGGGGATTCTTTTTCGACAAAAAGGGGTTGATTTAGCTGAAGCGATTTGTTGGCGACAGCCATAGAATACCAAGCGTCTAGTGTTCCGTAGCAGAGGATTAAGGTTCTTATTTGCGTATGAAATTCAGTATGAAAAAATCGGCCAAACCGAAGAACTTCTTGTGTTGTTAAATCTGAAAATTGTTTTTTCTGTTTCAACTCAAGTAAGCCATGGTGATTCATGATACGCTCAACTTGATTTAATATTTTTTCTAGATTAGCAGGTCTTGTTTCCCCGCTGAAAAAGGATATTAACTCATTATATCCTTGGATGAACTCAAACAATTGTTTTACTGAAAATAAAATCATAGAGTAGCTTGCTCTATGTAAAAATTTATAGATGTAGGAATCAATTGGGCTGGCATGTTGTGGTATATTAACCGGAGAGTCATCAAGATATTTATCTATGACAAGAAGTGTGCCGTTGGTAATTTGATTGGGCCAGGACTCTAATTTTTGACTGATGATTTTTAGCGTTTCTTGAACTTGTTTTATTTCATTTAAGGAGCTCAGTGGATGAGAAAAAATTTGCTGAAGGACAATTTTGCCTGCTTGTGTTTTTGTATTGTCTATGCGATTGAATAAAGAGTATTCTTCTTCTTTATGAAACACAGAAAGATCATACAGTGTGGTTTTGTCTACAAGCATTTTATCCAGATTATTTTCGGTCAAATGCTAAACGCATTCCTCTAAAGCTAGTATCTACTATGTTGTTTTCATATACCGGGAATCCATTCACAAATGTTTTTTTAATGGTTGCTGGCATTGTAAATCCTTCTAGCGGGCTCCATCCGCATTTGTATAAAATATTTTCCTTGGCTATGGTCATCTCTTTGTTTAAGTCTACTAACACTAGGTCAGCGTAATACCCTTCGCGTATAAATCCTCTCTCTTTGATGTTGAAGCATGTGGCCACACTGTGACTTGTTTTTTGTACAATTTTTTCAAGTGATATTTTACCTTGCTTATGGTAGTGTAACATCAGCTGAAGGCTATGTTGCACTAAGGGTAAGCCTGCATGTGAATTTGCATAGCTGCCGAATTTTTCTTCCATTGTATGAGGAGCATGATCAGTTGCTATAACATCAAGTCGATCGTCTAGTAATGCTTCCCAAAGTGCTTCTTTATTCTCCTTTGATTTTATTGCCGGGTTACATTTTATTTTATTTCCAAGCAAAGCGTAGTCATCTGCTGTAAAGTGTAGATGATGTACGCATACTTCACTTGTAATTCGTTTGTCTGCTAATGGAATCATATTGGTGAATAGCTGAAGTTCTTTTGCAGTCGAAATATGCAATATGTGCAGTCGGGTGTTGTTTCTTTTAGCAAGTTGTACGGCCATCAAGGATGATTCAAAGCAACCTTCTACATCCCTGATTCGCGGGTGGTCTGATGCTTCAAGAATTTCTTTTTCTGACTGAATTCGTTCAAGGTTTGATTTAATGATTCGTTCATCTTCGCAATGGGTTGCAATAAGCAATTCGCTTTTTCTGAAAATGTTGTCTAGCGTTAAGTGGTTATCTACAAGCATGTTTCCAGTAGAGGAGCCCATAAAAATTTTTATACCGCATACATCTTCTTTTTTATCATTTGTTTTAAGCACCTCTTCTTCGTTGTCGTTTGAGGTTCCCATGAAAAAAGAATAATTGGCAGGAGATGAATTAGCCGCTATGGTATATTTATCCTCAAGTAATTCTTGGGTAAGGGCAGCTGGTTTAGTGTTGGGCATTTCCATAAAGCTTGTTGTACCGCCTGCAATGGCTGCAATTGACTCGGTATGTATGGTGGCCTTATGAGTTAGTCCTGGTTCTCTGAAATGCACTTGGTCGTCTATTAGACCGGGTAATAGGTATTTGTTTTCCCCATTTATCTCCCTTGCATTATATTTATTATCAATTACCTGATCTATTTTTAAAATTCGTTGATCGCCAATAAGGACATCTGCATTATAAATTCGACCTTCGTTTACAATCTGGGTATTTTTGATAATTATTCTCGACATGATTGATAATATTAGATATTATATGCAAATTATTAAATCCTTTTTAGTCGCCTTTATTTTTATTTCTCCATTGCTCACTAAAGGTCAGTCTACTCTTCTTCCACAGGGGTCAAAGGAGAATATATTGATGGATAGGCTAGAGATAAAGATGCAATCTGATCCTTCTCTCAATTTTTCCTTTTTGAAGCCATTTAGTAGAAAGTCCTGGGTTGCTTCAGTCCTTAGAGCTCAGGATAGCAGTATGAACAATCAATTGACTTCCGTTGATCGGTATAACATGTCACGTTCAATGTTAAACAACATAGAATGGGCTAAGCATGATTCCAACACATTTAAAAGTAAGCACCCGATTCTAAAGACATTTTATAGAGACCCCGCTAATTTATTATTAATTGATCAAAAAGATTTTTTTCTAGCATTGAATCCTATTCTTCAATTGCAGGCAATACATGATGATTTTTCCGATAAGTTCCTGTATATGAATACGCGTGGAGCTGTTGTGAGGTCTCTTATTGCTGGTAAAATTGGTTTTCATGCGTATTTAACTGAGACCCAAGAGAAGCCACCCTTATTTGTAAGAAATCGTGTTGAAGAGTTTCGTGCAGTACCCGGGGCGGGTCTATATAAACGGTTTAAACAAACTGGGTATGATTATTTTGATGCAAGAGGTTCTGTTTTTTTTAATGCCGCAAAGTTTATAGATGTTCAATTTGGGTATGATAAGTTATTCATGGGTAGCGGATACCGAAGTTTATTTATAAGTGATTATTCTAATAGTCATTTATTTTTTAATCTAAACCTTCATGCAGGACGCTTTAATTATATGAGTCGTGTTATGGAATTAACTTCTCAATACACAAGAAGAGTGGATAAGGATACATTATTCCCTAAAAAGTATGCAGTTATCCATCACATGAGTTTCAATGCGCCAAAATGGTTAACGATTGGACTTTTTGAGAGTATTGTTTTTGGTCGACAAGACCATTTTGAATTTAGCTATTTGAATCCGGTGATGTTTTTACGTGTTGCTGAATTGCAAGTGGGAAGTCCAGATAATTCATTTGTGGGATTTGATGCCAAAGCGAATATAAATAAGCGTCTACAGCTATATGGTCAAGTATTGATTGATGAATTTAACATGAAATACATAAGGCAACGGAATGGCTGGTGGGGTAATAAATGGGCCTTTCAGGGCGGGTTGAAGTATATAGACGTATTCGGCATTAAAAATTTAGACTTTCAATTAGAAACGAATTGGATTAGACCATTTACGTATTCTCATTTCGATACGATTGCTAATTATACCCATTACAATCAACCTATAGCACACCCGTTGATGTCTAACATCCGAGAGTATATTGCTATCATGCGTTTGCAGCCTCTTCCAAAATGGACTTTCCAAGCCAAAGCAATTTATTGGCAGAATGGGGTAGATACAGCAGGTAAAAATTTCGGAAACAATATCTTTCTATCAAATGAAACGCGCGCAACCTTTGATGGATATCATTATGGATCACCAGTAAGTTTTAAGAACCTTAATGTTAATTTGTGGATGGCCTATGAAGTGAAAGAGAATTTTTTTATAGAAGGAAATTTATATTTACGTAAGGCGGGTCAATTAGCCAATAATGTATTTGGTTCAGTTGGTATTCGATGGAATATGCAACGAAGGGAGTATGATTATTAGCGCTTTGCGCTGAACGCTTGACGCTGTGCGCTTGAGTTGGGAGTTCGGAGTTGG
>CANGBH010000088.1 GCA_947451935.1 Chitinophagaceae bacterium | reverse complement strand
TGAAATAAAAAGAAGTTGAATGATAAGTAGAAAAGAACAAGAGGTTATATTCATCACGAAAGAATTAAAAAGTTGACTGGCAACAATAAATGTTTAGGGCTAATTTAAATTTAAATGATAAGACATGAGGAGTAAAGTTAAAACAGAGGTTCTTTTAATGAATTAAAAAATAAACATTTTACCCTGTCATTCCAAGCACTAGACTATCATTCCACACTACACTGTCATGCCGCCTACTACACTGTCATTCCGAGCGAAGCGAGGAATCTATGAGTATGTATTTTTAAATCTAGTGCAACGTAAAACATCCACCACAAATCTCATTCCGAACACTCTACTATCTTGCCACACACTACACTGTAATGCCACCCACTACACTGTCATTTCAACTACTACACTGTCATTTCAACTACTACACTGTCATTCCGAGCGAAGCGAGGAATCTATGAGTATGTATTTTTAAATCTAGTACAACGTAAAGCCCCCAACACAAATGTCATTCCACCCACTACACTGTCATTCCGAGCGAAGCGAGGAATCTATGAGTATGTATTTTTAAATCTAGTACAACGTAAAGCCCCCAACACAAATGTCATTCCACCCACTACACTATCATTCCGAGCGAAGCGAGGAATCTATGAGTTTCTCGAAAAAATTAGATTCCTCGCTTCGCTCGGAATGACAGAATATGAAGTGGAATGACAGAATAAATAGTGGAGTGAAAATAAAAGTGGAATGACAGAATATGAAGTGGAATGACAGAATATGGTGTAGAATGACAGAATAAAGAGTGGAGTGAAAATAAAAGTGTTTGACAAAATGAAGAGTGAAATCACAAAAAGTGGTGTAACACTCTAAAAGTAGTATGACGCCAAAAGGACCGGAATGATGGTAAAGGATTGATATGACTCATAATGTTTTAAATAAACAATATCTCAACTCCTTCGTTATAGTATTATGCGCTGTTTATTGTCAATAATCATCTTCTTTACACTGCTCTCCTGCAAGAAATCATCTGCAGTTGTAGGAGGCATAAAGAAAGATTCAACATCTATAACTTGGCTAGCTCTTGGTGATTCGTATACCATTGGTGAAAGTGTTAGCATTTCCAATCGTTTCCCTGCGCAAACGCTTGAGTTACTGAAACAAAAATCAGTTCGAACAGAGAAACTGACTTACATCGCTAGAACAGGGTGGACATCAGCTAATCTTGAACAAGCCATAATTGATTTCAATCCTACGCCACATGATATTGTAACCTTATTAATTGGAGTGAATGACCAATTTCAAGGTATTGATACAGGGACCTACTCGAAAAATTTTAGGTCCATTTTAAATCGTGCGATCAATCTAACACAGGGAACCACAGACAACGTCTATGTCTTATCTATTCCTGATTACAGCGCAACACCATTTAGTAAAAATCTTGATACTGCAAAAATTAGCAAAGAAATTGACCTATTCAATAACATCAATTTCAGAATCACACAAGAATACAACTGCAACTACATATACATCACAGACCTCACGCGTGAGGCTAAAACAAATCGACTATTAATTGCACCTGACAGCTTACATCCATCAGGCATTGCGTATCAGCAATGGGCAGAAAAGCTGAATACTCTTATTGGGAAAAAGTTTTAATCAAATAAATATAAAACTAAAGGCTCTAGGGATGCATTTTAAAATTGTAACTTTACGCCCTAATTTATGAGTATTGCATATTCGCTTAACTATCTTATCCGCTTTATTGACTTCAATGCTCTATGGGCAAGTAAAAGACTATACTGGTGTGGCTAATCTTCAGGAAATAACAATAACTGGCTACACACAGAAAAATTCCAAATTATCCCCCCTAAATATTGGAAATATAAAGCTAGACAGTGCAAATAAGTACGGCAGTTATACCTTAACTGAAATCTTATCTCAAAAACCAGGAGTAAGTTCATTATCAACCGGAATTGGTATTGCTAAGCCAGTAATTAGGGGTTTGTACGGGAATAGAATTTTAATTCTTCTCAATGGATTGAAATTTGACAACCAACAATGGCAAGAAGAACATGGCCTAGGACTTACTGCAACTGGAATTTCAAAAATAGAATTAATAAAAGGTCCTTTAGGAATTCTCTATGGAAGCGAAGCTTTAGGTGGAGTAATCAATATAATAGAAGAAACTATCCCAATGGATACACTAAGTCATTTAGATGCTGGTGTCACGATCAATTCCAATACACTTGGTGGAACTATTCAAGTAGGCTATGCGCAAATGAAAAATAATAAATGGTCTAGATTCAGAATTGGAGTAGATAATAATTCAGATTATAGTGATGGGAAAAACAAAAGAGTATTGAATAGCCGATTTGATGGATACTCATTAAAATATAATTTCGGTTTAATTCATAAAAAATGGAAAACCAGTAACACGTTTTCAAGTTCATTTAATCGTTTTGGTTTTATATTCAATGACGTATACACTTTTATCACTCCTGACAAGAGATGGAGCCGTTCATTAAACACAAATCCCGGCCACTATGTAGTACTGAATATGTTCTCGTCTGAGAATACATTAAAAATTAATAAGAAATCTACCTTACAAATCAATGGTGGAATCCAATCAAATTGGAGAATGGAAAATGAAGGAAGTGGCGCCATCAGTTTAAATATGCACTTGATTACCGCACAATATTTATTGAAATATGAATATGATATTGATTCAAAAAATAAATTAATAATCTCCAGCCTAAATTCTGTTGAAGACAATACAAACTATGGAGCTAGAAAAATAGTCCCTGATGCCAACTTGCAAGAAGCCAATGCTTCAGCCTACTTACAACATAGTATTAATGATAAACTTATTTGGGACAATGGAATAGGGATTGGAGAAAAATTCATTCATACCTTTTTTACAGCAACCGTCAATGGGCAAGGCAAAGAAGTGCAACCATTTAAAAAAATATCTCCCTATTATAATCTACTCAGTGGAATAAGTTATTTACCAAATTCACATGTCAACATAAAAGCCAATGTTGCAACAGGTATTCGAATTGCAAACCTTGCTGAGTTATCTTCAAACGGATTGCATGAAGGTGTATTTACTTATGAAATTGGAAATCCAAATTTAAAAAATGAACAACTCATTGCTGGGAATTTAATTGGCAGCTATTCCTCTAGCAAATTTGAAATCTCAGTAAGCCCATTTTTTAATTATTTCAACAACTACATTTACCTTACTCCAGTCAATGAACAATGGTATGGGTTTCCGGTGTATCGATACAAACAACAGAATGCCAAACAATATGGTGGGGAATTTTCAGGAGCGTTTAAGCCGAATAATAAAACCACATTTCAACTTGATTATAGTGGCATGATTAGTAAAACTGCAGATGGTTATTTTACTCCATTTACTCCCTCTCAGAAACTTGTACCAACAGCCCGCTACTCTTTTAAATTAGAAGAAATTACTCCCATTGAATTATTTGCCAACATGGAATATAACTGGGCACAAAACAACACGGCTCCATTTGAAATCAAAACACCCTCCTATTCATTATTTAACGCCGGAATATCGACCAGTCTTTTCAAAAAAAATACCTCCTATAAATTGTCTTTAAGTGTAAATAACATTTTTAATAAAGCTTATTACGACAACCTATCGAGGTTTAAAAACTATGGCCTTTTAAACATTGGGCGGAACATAATTGTTAATTTTAAAATTAAAATATAACTTCACATTCGTAAAAAAAAAAAATGAAAAAAATTAATAGTATTATTTCGGTTTTGATGTTTTCTGTGATTCTTTTCTCTTGTGAAAAAGATGCTGGAAAATTACCAATTATTAGTTTCAAAACGGGTGGTTCATATACAAGTGCTGATGCAACCATAGCAGGTGGAACAAATGTAACATTTGGGATAAATGCATCCAAAGCAGAATCAAAGGATGTGCTAAAGCAATTCAATGTTTCTAAGTCAATAAATGGAGCTGCTGCAACAACTGTTTTCACTAAATCACTTACAGGTTCTGAAGGCGATACCTATACCTACGATTATAGCGCTACACTTGAATCAGTGTCAGGACAAAAAAATACCTATACGTTTACAGTGACCAACAGAGATGGTCTAGTAAATCAAGTTTCAGCAACTATTACAATTCAATAAATTGTATTGATTAATATACAAAAGAATAGTTAGCCTATTCTCAAATAAAACCACTTATGATCTACATCATAAGTGGTTTTTCATTTTAATTAATACACAATGATTAAAAATATAAATTCAAATAAATTGAATTGGGTTTTTATATTGGCTTAAGTTTGCCTTATGCACGTGTTTACTACCAACAGCAAAATTATCATTACCTGCCACAAATGGTTGGCGAAAGCACTTGAAAAAGAAGTCATTGAGCTGGGATTCAGTCCTGACCGTGTTTTTCAAACAGGTGTAGAACTCACCGGCACAGCCGAAGATTGTATACGTTTGAATTTAAACTTGCGCTGTGCAAGTCAGGTGATGTATTCCTTAAAAACATTCATTTGTGAAGACCCCGACGAATTATATAATAACCTCGTTAAGATTGAATGGGAAAAATTGATTGACCCTAGCGGATACTTCTCTGTAACCAGCAATGTCTTTCATCCAAGTATCCAGACTAATCTATTCGCTAACCTTCGGGTGAAAGACGCTATTGTGGACCGCATGCGAGAGGCAACAAATAAACGTCCAACTACAGGATCAGAATTATCAGGTGCGGTTGTATATCTTTTTTGGAAAAACGAAGAAGCGGAAATATTCCTAGATACTTCTGGAGAAACATTAGCAAAGCATGGCTATCGGAAACTTCCAGGTAAAGCACCGATGCTAGAAGCATTAGCAGCTGCGACTATATTATCAACTAAATGGGATTCTTCACTGGCATTTATTAATCCAATGTGTGGAGCTGGTACATTGGCTATTGAAGCCGCATTAATTGCCACCAATAGAGCACCAGGGTTATTGCGCAATTATTATGCCTTTATGCATCTCTTAGGGTATGATGTTGATATGTATGAAAAGGAACGGACAAAACTTGATGAACAGGTCACTGAGGTTCCAGGTTTAACGATCATTGCATCAGACATCAGTGAACGTGCTATAGAAATTTCAAAAATCAATGCAGAGGTTGCGGGCGTAGCTCATTTAATACAATTTGAAGTGTGCGATTTTGAAGAAACTACTATACCTGAACAAGAAGGGGTCATCATGTTCAACCCTGAATACGGAGAACGTATGGGCGATGAAATTGAACTCACTGCTACCTATGCCCGGATGGGTGATTTTCTAAAAAACAAATGCAAGGGTAAAACGGGATATGTGTTTACAGGTAATCTAGATTTAGCAAAATCAATACGACTTAAGCCGAGCAGACGAATAGAGTTTTTCAACGCCACGATTGATTGCAGGCTTTTGGAATACGAATTGTATGCAGGAACTAAACGAACAGATAAACAGCAATAAGCTTTTAGTACTCTTTCGACAAGTCTAATAACTTGATGTTCTTGAAATCAATTTCTTGCCCTTCACTTTGCAAGGCAATAAATCCACTCTTCAGGAGCTTACCATCAATTTTCAATGCAGGATCATACCCATGCGCAACTCCACCTCCAATTTGTGGCTTTGCATATTGCAATACCGTATCGCCGTTAATGATATGTGTAACCAAGGAATCACCCAATACAATCATTTCTGCATGTACCCATTGATCACCAAAATATGTTTTCGAAGAAGAGTTGATGCAATGCCTTGGATCAACTACGCCATTATAAACAACATCTGTGCCAGGTGAACACATGTTTCCTGTAGGCCTTGCCAATCCATCGTCCAATCCAGCGAGCAATTGAAATTCAACTGAAATAGGCCAATCCTGTTCTTTTAAAATTGTTTTGGGATCCTGAGAATGATACATCACTCCAGAATTACGTTCAGTGTATACAGGTGCATCTTTCCTCCAGATACCTGTAAACCTATAATCAAATTTTAACTTGTAATAAGAATAGGGAGTATTGAAAAATAAATGTCCGAAACGATCCTGAAAATGATCATATTGATCATACCTCACTTTGATTAATCCATCTTCTACCCTAAATGTATTACCATAATTATC
>CANGBH010000087.1 GCA_947451935.1 Chitinophagaceae bacterium | reverse complement strand
CAGTTCGTGTAGGTCCATCAATATGATGAAAAAGTATAGCTGTGTAGAAAAGTGATTCTTTTTTAGGGGCTATCGTTATTTGTCGCATGGTGGATTTATTAAATCTCTTGTCTAAAAAAGGTTTAAAATCTGTTATACCATAGTCAAGCATCGATTCTTTTTCAAGAGTCATGGTTGCTGGAGGTAGAAATACCTTTAAATAGGAATCCTTAGATGAACTAAGTGGAAATGAATCAGCAGGAAATTGTATCGTTAGTTCCATCGGAAAAGCAGTTTCATTCATTACGCGAGTCCAAAATATAACATAGGGAAAATTTCTGCCTGTTGCATCTGTGTATTGACTTCCCCCTTTTGGAAAGCTATTTTGTATGATCACCTCTCCCCCGCTTGAATCAGGAATGATAGATTCTGTGTGAAGCCATCTCCCTGAATAATTGGTAAATGGTTTTTCTGTTGGATTCGTCTGTCCTACTGCACCTAGGCTACTTATCAATAGCGCGAAAGAAATCAGAACGCGTAATGTTTTGCGTATAAAGTTATAATTCATGTATGGGTTTATTAATCCTGTTGATGTCAGCTAAAACTAGTCTTTTCCTGTATTAAGTTGATAAATTTCATCCGGCCATAAAATCTGTTTGCCTGTTGCTAACCAAGTAGGCATCGAGGCATTACGTGATTTCAATTCTAGGGTGAGTAAACTGGCTAGCTCTTTTGTTTTTGCTTTATTTGATTTTGATAGATCATGTGCTTCTTCAATGTCTGTACTGATATGGTATAGTTCAAGACTCGCCTGCTTGTGAAAATAGATAAGCTTCCAATCTCCTTGTCTAATCGCAGATGCCCAGGAAATTCCTTTCAAATCCACATTGGTCCAATTGTTGGGGTAATGCCATAATAGTATCTTTTGAAGATCTATATTTTTTTGCTTCCCTTGTAGTATGGGTAAAAAGTTTTTTCCATCCACCACTTGTTTTACTGTAGGATGTTTAATACCCGCCATAGCGACTACCGTACTGAAGTAATCTTCTGAAATAATATACTGTTCCGATTTAGTATTCGGAGCAATATGTGGTCCTGCTGCAATCATCGGCACACGAATACCTCCTTCATACAATGACCCTTTGCCTTGTTTTAAAGGTAGATTTTGGGTATGTGCTTCTCCCGATCTAGCTCCTTTTAAACTTAGGCCTCCATTATCGGATGTGAACAATATGTAAGTGTTTTTATCAAGTCCGGTTTTTGCTAAATAATCCATTAGATCGCCTAGGCTTTTATCCATGCCTTCTATGAGCGCTGCATATTTAGCCTCTGTATCGGTTAGTCCAGCATCAATGTATGATTGATAAAATCGTTCGTCTTTATCAAATGGTATATGTATCGCATAATGGGACATGTATAAAAAAAATGGCTGTTGTTTATTTCGATGATCGAGTGTTGAAATAGCTTCTCTTGTTAAGGCTTCTGTCAGAAATATACCTTGATCGATATACTTGTCTAATCCTTTGATTGCCCAATTGGTATCATTATCGTTATAGCGGTATTTTTTGGAAGCTAAATAACTACCCGGATTTCCTGCTGAACTTCCACCTATGTTGATGTCAAACCCCAATGTTTCTGGATTAGCTCCTGGCATACCCGTTGGAGCAAAATGGGCTTTACCGCAATGGATTGTATAATAACCATCATCTTTTAGAAGCTGTGGTAATGTGGTAGCCACTATGGTATGGTGTAAGTCTTCTCTGTTATGTATTTCAGGGGTTAATCCATTATAATTCCAATTGGCTGGTTGAAGTAAACTGTCTTTGCTATCAGTAGGGGTGTTTATGTTTACACTGGTCCAATTGGTTACGCCATGTCGAGCCACGTTCATGCCTGTCATCAAACTTATACGTGTTGGTGTACACACTGAGTTTGAATAGGCATTAGTAAGCATCATTCCTTTTTTGGCTAACCTTTCCATGTTAGGGGTATGGTAAGTCGCATTGAGTGGTGTACGATTATTCCAAAAAGGGAGTGAGCAATCTTGCCAACCCATATCGTCTACGAGAAAAACAATAATATTAGGCTTTGATGGTTGCGCTGCGATTAATAGTGCAAAAAACTGAACTAGGAAAACAAGGACATACTTTTTCATTCAACAGGATTAGTCCATAAAAATTACAACTTTATTTCGTCCTTTATATAAATGATTTTTAGCTTCTGTGTGATTCGTATTTATTAGCTATTAAATATGATTTTTTGTCTTATCATTCACCGATGTATTATAAAAAAATAATACCTTGAAAGGGATATTTAAAAAAATTATATGAAAAATATATTCGGATTATTGCTTTGTTTCTGTCTATCTAATTCTTATCAAGTTCATGCTCAGCAGGAAGTGAAATATAGTGAGTATCAGAAGGAATTCACGTCTTATCCTTTTTCAGATCCTGATCCGATTCCAAGCTTTTCTAAAATATATCCTTATTTCCGATTTGATGGATTCACTGAGACAGCCGTTCAAAAAAATTGGAAAGTAGTAGAGATTGAAAATGAGTACATCAAAATTTTAATCTTGCCGGAAGTGGGCGGTAAAATATGGGCAGCGATTGATAAAAAAACCAATCAACCTTTTATTTATTATAACCACACTGTAAAATTTAGGGATGTGGCTATGCGTGGACCGTGGACTAGCGGTGGCATTGAGGCTAACTATGGGATTATAGGACATACACCCAATTGTGCAACACCCGTTGATTATATTGTTACTAAGAAAGCGGATGGTAGTGTGAGTTGTACTATTGGAGTACTTGATTTGTTGACGCAAACAAATTGGCGAATGGAGATTAATGTGCCAAAGGATAAAGCCTATTTCACTACTCAATCATTTTGGTATAATAATACGCCCACTGAACAACCTTATTATCACTGGATGAACGTGGGGTTAAAAGTGAGTGGTAATCTAGAATACATTTATCCGGGTACGAAGTATATTGGTCATGAAGGTGAGTATAATGATTGGCCAATCAATAAAGAAAATGGCAAAAACATTTCATTCTACAACAACAATAATTTTGGTACGTATAAATCATACCATGTATTTGGAAAGTACACTAATTTTTTTGGTACCTATTGGCATGATGATGATTATGGGATGGTTCGGTATGGTAATCATGATGATAAAGCAGGTAAGAAAATTTGGATTTGGGGATTATCTCGTCAGGGAATGATTTGGGAGAAGTATTTGACTGATACCGATCAACAATATACTGAAGTGCAATCGGGAAGATTATTTAATCAGAATGCTGAGAGAAGCACGTTCACTCCGTTTAAGCATGTCAACTTTGCGCCATATAGTACAGATACATGGAAAGAATACTGGTATGCCGTTAATAAAACAAAGGGTATGGTAGAAGCATCGGTGTATGGGGCCTTAAATATGGTACAACAGGATGGATGGTTAAAAGTTATGTTTTGTCCAGTTCAACAAATTAATGATGCATTAGAAATTAAAATGGGGGATAAGATTATTTATTCAAAGCAACTTTCACTTGCGCCAACCATCAATTTCACTGATTCAGTTAAATATAATGAAAGTGAAGGTTCCTATAGTGTCAGTATTGGTGGGGTAAAATTGAATTATAGTAGTGCACCAGAATCTAATGTATTGAGTCGTCCGGTTGAGTCGCCTTCTACTGTAAATTGGAAAACAGCAGAAGGTTTATATGTTCAAGGGAAGGAGTATATGGATCAAAAATTATATGCCCAAGCTGAAGATATGTTAGCCGCTTCATTAAAATTAGATAGTAATTATCTGCCAGCACTCGTTAAAATGTCTTCATTGCTCTATCATAACCATGAATATCAAAAAGCCTTACTCATGGCAAAGCGTGCTTTAAGCATAGACACCCATGATGGTAGTGCCAATTATTACTATGGTATTATTAATGCTGCACAGGGTAATGTTGTGGATGCAAAAGATGGATTTGACTTAGCTACTTTATCGGCAGAATATAAAACGGGAGCCTATACCGAATTAGCGAAGCTCTATTTAGCTGAAAAAAATTATCATAATGTAATTGAGTATACACAAAAAGCACTCACGTTTAATGCTATTAACATCGCTGCACTTCAATTGCAAGCTATTGCCTATCGCTATACTTCAGATATAGCGAATCATGAAAAAACATTGTCAACTATAAAACAATATGATGTACTTAATCACTTCGCCAATTTTGAGGCATTTTATTCTGCAAGTAAGAATAATGGCGTAAGCGAAAATCAAAAAAATTCATTGTTGGCTTCATTTACCAATTTGATTCGCAATGAGCAGCCGGTAGAAACATACCTGCAATTGGCGAATGATTATTTTCAAGTGGGGTTATTGGATGAAGCAGAAAAAGTGTTGACTCTCTGTCCTGCTAATACTTTGGCCAAATATTGGTTGGCGTTCATTCATTATACTCAACATAAAAATTATCAATTAGATCTTGAACAGGCAAACGGCTCAGTTCCGGATTTTGTATTTCCTTATCGGAATATTGATTTTGATGTATTTGAATGGGCAACAAAACAGTCGAGTCACTGGGCACCTAAGTATTACTTGGGTCTATTGTTTAAAGATAGAAATAAGATAGCGGAGGCAAAAGAAATCTTCAAGTCATTGAAGTCTGTGCCAACCTATGCGCCTTTTTATGCTGCTCGTGCTAACTTGTTCATGAGTGAAATTTCTACTCCTTCGGTTTTAACTTCTACTGTTGCTGATTTAACTATGGCTATATCCATGGATAAGAATCAATGGCGGTATATAAAAACCTTGACTGAGCTATATAATAGCCGATATGAATTTTCAAAAGCATTAGAAACGGTAGAGCCATTTTATAAAAATCATACTGGAAATTATATCATGGGCATGTTGTATGCCAAAACATTAATGCATAATAAAGAGTATGTAAAAGCAGATCAGTTATTAGCCACCTTAAATATTATTCCATTTGAAGGAGCAACAAGTGGTCATGAGTTATATAGAGAAGCAAAGCTCATGCAGGCCATTGTGCAGATGAAGCAAAAAAACTACTCACAGGCACTTACCTTAATTAATGAAGCTAAGTTATGGCCAGAAAATTTAGGTGCAGGAAAACCGTATGATGAGGATATTGATATTCGATTAGAAAATTGGCTTTCATATTTGTGTTATAAAAATTCAAATAATAAAGACGCGGCTAGTAAAATGCTAAGCGCTGTTGTAAAATTCATGCCAATTCGAGTGAATACAGTCAGTAATTTTTATGCTGGCAATCATTTAATTTCCTTGTGGGCATATGCTGCTTTGAATCAGGTTCCTAATGGAATGGAATGGATTAAGCAGCAGCAGTTGAAATATCCTGATAATAAAATCATACAGTGGGTTGTCGGTTCTTATCAGAAAAAAACGATTCAGTCTATTGCATTGCAATATGAAGATGCAACTGTAAGAATCATAAAGGAGATGAATGCGGCTTTTATAAAGTAGTTTTACAAAGTCAATTCAATATCGTTTAAACGGCTATTTTAAATTATTTATTTTATTTGATGCAACATCTAAAAAAACATTTCTTATTAAGAGATGATATTACATTTTTAAATTTCGGTTCATTTGGGGCTTGTGTAAAACCTGTTTTCGATCGCTATCAACAATATCAGCTGGAACTAGAGCAAGAGCCGGTACAATTCATTACGGTAAATGGATTGACATATTTACAGAAGAGCCGAGAAGCCTTAGCGAAGTATCTTAATTGCAGTAAAGACGATTTAGTTTATGTCACCAATCCATCCTATGCGGTTAATGCGATTGCCAAAAGTTTTAACCTTCAACCTGGTGATGAAATTTTATCAACCAATTTAGAGTACGGAGCATGTGATAAGACTTGGGAATATTATTGTCAGAAGGCTGGAGCCAAATTTGTAAGACAACCTATATCATTACCTATTCAGTCTAAGGAAGAATTCATTAGCGAATTTTTTAAAGGATTGACTAGTCACACAAAAATGATTTTCATTAGTTATATCGCGAGTAGCACAGGACTTCGACTACCTGTAGAGGAAATTTGTGCTATTGCTAAAGACAAGGGACTTATAACATTTGTTGATGGGGCACATGCACCCGCGCAAGTGCCAGTAGATCTTGAAAATTCATCGTTCGATATATTTACGGGTGCCTGTCATAAATGGATGATGACCCCTAAAGGAAGTTCTTTT
>CANGBH010000086.1 GCA_947451935.1 Chitinophagaceae bacterium | reverse complement strand
TGAAATGAGTCTATTTTCGGCCGCAAAGATAAAGAGGAAGGGTAGATTAGAAAAATAGAAATGAAGATTTTTTGATATTACCCCTAAAATAAATAATTCAATGTCATAATAGCCTAAAAACTAAGGCGGCTATGACTGCTCCAACAATTGGACCAATCACTGGAATCCAAGCATATGACCAATCCCCTGAGCCTTTGTTTGGAATGGGTAGTATACTGTGCATTATTCTAGGTCCTAGATCCCGTGCAGGATTTATTGAATACCCGGTTGGGCCTCCCATACTAAGACCAATACCTAAAACCAATAAAGCAACAGGCAAAGCGTCTAATGATCCAAGCTTCATCTCTCCTTTTTGAATAAAAAAAACAGCCATCATAAATACAAAAGTGGCAATTATTTCAGTGAGCAGATTGCTGAATGAGTTTCGTATAGCAGGTCCAGTTGAAAATACAGCAAGAATACTTTCAGCGCTTTTGGTTGCTGTAAAATGATCTTTGTAGGTTAGCCATGTCAAAATCGATCCAATAAAGGCCCCGAGAAATTGGGCTAAAATATATGTTGGAACTTCATTCCAACTGAATTTTCCTGCAACGGCTAGGCCTATTGTAACCGCAGGATTCAAGTGAGCGCCACTTACATCTGCAGCTATAAAAACACCAACAAATACAGCAACAGTCCATCCAAAGCCAATGACAATAAGCCCTGTATTGTTTCCCTTTGTTCCATGAAGTAATACATTGGCCACGACACTAAGTCCGAGGGTAATCAAAATCGAAGTACCAGCAAGTTCAGCAACAAAAGGCGTCATAGTAGATTAGTTTTATACAAAATAAGAAAAAAATCAAACTTTCATGAGATAGCTTGACGCTAGTTCGGTAAACTCATTCACTTGTTCATGTTGCCACTCCACGTCTCTTCCCAATTCAGCAGCCATCAATTGTGCCACTAATGGGGCCGCTTCAATAGCTGCTTTTGCATTCAAGAAAAGTAATCTACATCGTCTGGCTAAATAATCTTCAACATTCAATGCCATCTCATGCTGAACAGACCAAATTACTTCCGCTTGGCAATATTCATAATCTGGATGAATTTTTTCAGATAATGATGGTTGATCGACAATCATCTTTCGTATGAATTCAGCATCAGAACCAAAGGAAGAAAATTGATCCCCGTATTTAATCTGTTCTGAATAACCATGTAGCCTTAAATTTCGTGTAGAACATTTTACAATAGGAAGCTTACCTACAAATGCCGCATTACTGACAGCATCTTTAGCCATCTTTCTATAGGTAGTCCACTTCCCTCCAGTTATTGTAATAAGATTGCTTTTTGACACGAGAATAGTATGGTCTCTGGAGGCTAGGGCAGTACTGCCTGTATTGGATGTTTTAACCAACGGCCTAAGACCTGCAAAAACAGAAAGCACATCGCTCCGGGTTATTTTAAGTGCGTTGTATTGATTGAAATTCCCAAGAATAAATTCGATTTCTTCATCCAACGCCATAGGCTCTTCACTAATAATATTGAGTGGGGTATCTGTCGTACCAATCACTACTGCATCATGCCAAGGCAATGCAAAAAGAACACGTCCATCTGTTGTTTTCGGTATCATTAATGCCCCGGACCCTGGAAAGAATTTTTTACTAACCACCAAATGGACGCCTTGCGATGGCATTACCATAGCAGATGTTTTATCATCATCCATACCAATGATCTGGTCAACAAATACACCTGTTGCATTAATAACAGTTTTCCCTCGAATAGAATACTTTATATCTTCTATTTCATTCATCGCTTCAACTCCAGTTACTTTCCCATTTTCTTTTATCAAACCATTAACCCCAAAATAGTTAACAACAGCAGCCCCTAGATCGGTAGCAGTTTGTGCGAGTGCAATCGCAAGCCTTGAATCATCAAACTGACCATCAGTATAGGTAATGCCCCCTTTTAGTTTTCTTCCTTCGAGAGATGGCATACTATTTAGCAATGATTTTTTTCCAAGTATTGAGGTTCTTCCTAAACTCAGTTTATTGGATAGCAAATCATAAATCAATAAACCTGTTCCGTAAAACAGTTGTTGCCAATATGAATAGGCAGGAATAATAAATTTTTGAATACGCGTAAGGTGTGGTGCATTTTTCAACAGAAACCCACGCTCTCGTAAGGCACCCATTACCAACTTTAAATTACCTTGAGCCAAGTATCGTACACCACCATGCACAAGTTTTGTACTTCTACTTGATGTGCCTTTAGCAAAATCATTTTTTTCAAGCAGCAACACACTAAACCCTCGTTTTGCAGCATCAACAGCAATCCCAAGTCCAGTTGCCCCTCCACCAATAACAATCATATCCCACAAAGGGGTATTCTGTATTTTTTCAATTGCAATTTCTCTATTCACTGCTTTATATTAATATTAGCAAAATTCAATTATCCATCACTTAAAATCTAAACTCTACTCCAGGCTAAAACAGCATTGACTGCTCTTTGCCATTGGAATAAATATTTTTCTTTTTTATCAAGTTCCATCTTTGGAGTGAAAGAAGCTGATTCTTTCCATTGAGAAGAAATCTCATCAATGCTTCCCCAAAAACCAACAGCTAGTCCAGCTAAATAAGCAGCACCTAATGCAGTGGTTTCAATTACTTCAGGCCTGATTACTTTCACACCAAGCACATCACTTTGAAATTGCATCAACAAATCATTTACTGTGGCGCCACCATCAACGCGTAGTTCAGCAATGGGCAATCCTGCATCAGACTCCATTGCCTTTAACACATCATAGGTTTGAAAAGCGATGCTTTCTAGTGTAGCCCGGGCAATATGTGCATCGGTTGTTCCTCTTGATAAACCGAATATAGTTCCTCTTGCATATGGATTCCAATGTGGTGCCCCAAGTCCGGCAAACGCAGGCACAACCACAACGCCATTGCTATCCTCTACTGAAGATGCAAGGGCTTGGACACCACTTGATGTTTGGATTATTTTCAATCCATCCCTAAGCCACTGCACTGCTGCGCCCGCAATAAAAACACTTCCCTCTAAAGCATATGATGTAACTCCACCGACCTTCCAAGCCACTGTTGTTAATAAATTATTTTTAGAAGACACTGCAGTTGTTCCAGTATTCATCAGCATAAAACAGCCAGTGCCATAGGTGTTTTTAACCATGCCGACACCCGTACACATTTGTCCGAACAACGCAGATTGTTGATCGCCTGCCATGCCAGCTACAGCAACTGAAGAAAGGCCAATCGCAGATGCAAAACCATACATTTCACTATTGCTTTTTACCTCTGGCAAAACAGTTTTAGGAATATCCATAAGCTGCAATAATTCTTCGTCCCAGCTCAGTGATTTTAAGTTAAACAACATCGTTCTTGAAGCATTACTTACATCCGTAGCGTGCACCTTTCCTTCTGTTAATTTCCACAATAACCATGAATCGATTGTTCCAAAAGCAAGCTTGCCTTCATTAGCCAAATCCCGTGCACCAGCTACTGAATCAAGAATCCATTTTAATTTTGTTCCTGAAAAATAAGCATCTACAATTAGCCCTGTTTTATCTTTTATTAAATCCGCCTTTCCTAAATTTCGAAGTTCTTCGCAATATGATGCAGTGCGACGATCTTGCCAAACGATAGCATTATAAATTGGCACACCCGTTTCGCGATGCCAAACCACGGTTGTTTCACGCTGATTGGTTATTCCAATAGCCGCAATTTGTTCAGCAGTTAGGTTCATGGATTGAATCAGATTCAATACCACCCCACGTTGTGTTTCCCAAATTTCATTGGCATCATGTTCAACCCAACCTGGTTGGGGGAAATGTTGTGTAAACTCTTTTTGTTCCACTTTACAAATAGCCCCCTGGTGGTTAAATAATATTGCTCTTGAACTAGTAGTGCCTTGATCTAAGGCAAGAATATAGCGCTCCATGGAATTAATTTGACGGAAGTTATGAAAATCTGGGAATTAGAAATTGTCTAGGATAATATTGATTTTGACACACTGGAACCAATTCCTAGTTGCCAATTTATATTATCTTGCAGGTGCATGGAAAATTTCGTTGTTTCAGCCAGAAAATACAGACCGCAGCACTTTTCAACCGTAGTGGGGCAATCACACATCACCACAACATTGAAGAATGCAATCAGAAATAATCACCTCGCCCATGCCTTTCTTTTCACTGGACCGAGAGGGGTTGGTAAAACAACCTGCGCACGAATTTTAGCAAAAACCATCAATTGCGAAGCATTGACAAATGAAGGTGAAGCATGTGACCAATGCCCATCATGCTTATCATTCAACACCGGAGCATCTTTCAATGTGCATGAATTAGATGCTGCTAGCAATAATTCTGTTGATGATATCCGAGAGCTAACTGATCAAGTTCGTTTTGCTCCACAAGCAGGAAAATATAAAATATACATCATTGATGAGGTTCACATGCTTAGCGCTTCCGCGTTTAATGCATTCTTGAAAACCCTCGAGGAACCTCCTGCCCATGCTATCTTTATTCTAGCCACAACAGAGAAGCATAAGATTATACCAACCATTCTTTCTAGATGCCAAATCTTCGATTTTAAACGAATCACTTCTTCAGATATCGTTGAACACTTACAAGAAATAGCAACAAAAGAAAAGATCAATGCAGAAGCGTCTGCTCTTCAAATTATAGCACAAAAAAGTGATGGCTGCATGCGTGATGCGTTAAGCATGCTCGACAAAATTGTAAGTTTTACTAATGGTACACTTACCTATGCCAACACCCTTGAGCACCTCAATGTATTGGATGAAGATTATTTTTTCAAGATGCTGGAAATGCTCCAACAAGAAGACCTCCCGGGAGTACTTAACTTATTTGACGAAATAGACAAAAAAGGATTTGAAGGTGATATGGTCCTAAATAACCTAGCCGAATTCTTTAGAAATTTATTGGTAAGCAGAGACGCTAGATCTATAGGGCTCCTTCATGTAGTAGAAGAATTCAGAAATAAGTATATATCATTTGCAGCAAACATTACACCTGCATACATGATTGGAGCACTAAATATCCTAACAGAAGCAGAGATAGGATTTAAACAAGCGAAAAATAAAAAATTGCATGTAGAATTTCATCTCATTCGACTGACACATCTCGCCCAAGCCATCACCTTAGTGAATCATGGAGGTGTAGAAAAAAAAAAGCGAGTTGATGACCTAAAGCCAGTGGCATTTAGGCAAATCAACTTCACCGCCTATCATCGTAGTGAAACGAAAAAAGCAACAACTAAATCATCTAATCAAGATGCTGAAAAAGTTCAATCCACAGAACAAAAAGCAACACTCAATATAGATAATAGTGTAGCGGTCAGCCAAATACCAAACAACACAAAGAAGGAGAAAGAAGTAGTTCAAGAAGCAGCTCCAGGACTAGGTGCTTTAAAAAAAATAAGAGAGCAGATCCAAAATAAAAAGTTAGACCAAGCTGCTGTTCACTCACTTTCAGACGACCTGCTAACAACTTGCTGGACACAGTATCTGGAAAGGCTACAGGAGAATAGCCAGGTAACTAGTCATAGCAACTTACGAATGGCATCCCTCCAAATTGTTGACGAGAAAATGTTTGAAATAATCGCAGAATCTAGAATTCAGCAACAGTTTATAGAAAATGAACGAATCCCTTTATTGAGCTTTGTTCATGATTTCTTCAACGACCGAAAAATTCAGATTCGAATTATACTCAACCCCAACTCAGATAAAAACGAGCCTCAAGCTGAGCAAACCCTATCACAAAAAGAGCAGTACATTAAAATGGTAACGATGTACCCAATTATAAAAGAGCTTAGAGACAAACTCAATTTGGACCTAGACTACTGATTTACTTCAACTAAACCACAATCCCCTATCAGTGCAAATCTTTATGCTTTCAGCATTGGATTTCCCTATTTTGACGTAATTTCGACGTTCAAACCTTTTAATAACCAAAACGGAAATCTAGGTTATGGCCGAAGTGATAAGAATGCCTCTCCTCAGCGATACCATGACGGAAGGTAAGATCGTCAAATGGAACAAGAAAGTCGGGGATCCTGTAAAAAGTGATGACTCGCTTGCCGATGTTGAAACCGACAAGGCCACCATGGATGTTATAGGCTATGCGGATGGAACCCTATTGTATATTGGCATAAATGAAGGTGAAGCAGCTAAAGTAAATGATATTATTGCGATTGTTGGAGCTCCAGGTGA
>CANGBH010000085.1 GCA_947451935.1 Chitinophagaceae bacterium | reverse complement strand
GTTACATTACTTGCGTTTACCAAAAACGAGAGAAATATACGCTGTGGGGAAAAAGGATTTCCCAGGTACGTCGACCATTTGAACAACTTTTTTTGAGTAGAAATCAAAGGAAAATCCAAATTCAAGAGCAGATACAACTTGATTGAAACGAGCCCAATCAAATCGAAGTCCCGTTTTGGCATACACACCTGGATTAAATGTTAACTCATTCCATCCTTTTGATATGCCAGTGCCACCAATAATATTTTCTGGATTCATAAATAATTCACGATCTGCTTCAGAAAATTTCTTTTTTACACTACCGCTATCTGTAACAAATTCCATGTAATATGGACGAGTAAGTCCTGCGGAAAAACCACCAACCAAAACGCCTGAAATAGCCACCCCATTCTTATTGCCTTTTCCGCCAATCAAAATCTGTTGGCCTGCACCTAATTTAAGTTGGTAAAAAATATTTTGTTTGCCATATATGAAAGGTTTACCAAATACAGTAAAACCACCACCTACATAAGAACTAGTGCTTTGCTTTTGTTGCTTGGGATGTTGCTTCTCTCCATATTCAAATTGAAAGAGAGTTGTTTTATAAGGGGTTTTCATTTTACCATATTCATACAAAAAACCATTTCCATCATTATTCATTTTGAATTGTATAGTGGATTGTTTTTTAAATGAGGCAATACCATCCTCTTCATTTCTAATTAACTCATTTATTTTATCGCGTTTAGCTTGTTTGTCAGAGGATTTTTTATTGGATTTGGATACAGGTAGCCGCTGTGAAAACGAAGCAAAACTATACAGAGAAAAAAAGAGGATGAGAAGGATAGATTTGAGCATAGTGTTTATATGTTATGTAAATTTAAATAAAAATAGTATGACATCAGCAGTATCCTATACCGGGGAACTTAGAACTTTAGCAACTCATTTACAATCTAACTCCAAATTTGAAACGGATGCCCCATTAGACAACCAAGGAAAAGGTGAAAAGTTCTCTCCTACGGATTTAGTCGGAACAGCTTTAGCCTCCTGCATCATTACAACCATTGCCATACGGGCAAAGGAATTTGAATCAAGGTTGATTGGCCTGGCTATAAACACTGAAAAAATCATGGCCGCAAATCCTAGAAGGATAAGTTCCATAAACTTAACATTTACTTGGCCTGCCGCATCCATATTTGACGAAAAAGAACAATTTAGAATGAACGAAATAGCAGAAACCTGCCCAGTTAAAGAAAGTATACACCCTTCTATTCAAGTAAACATTAACTACAATTGGATAATAGAATAATCAGAATCTCTATAGTTTGAGCAAATACCTATTTCACATTGAGTGCATTTAATCTTACTACAATAAGCATTGTATAAGTGAAGATAGGACTGTGATTCTTTAGCATTTCGAGGAATAAAACCAATCTTCTTGAATTCCTTTATTATTTTATTGGATTCAGGAGGTAAATTAATCAGTAATGAATTAGCCTGAGTTATATATTGTTTCTCACCACTCATTCTACCATAAGAAGTTAATACTGGAACAATCGTATTTATAATTAGAGTATAAATAAATGTATTTCCAAATGATTTAGGATGAGTGTTGACTAAAGAATCAAAAAGATAATGATTATCCCAATAGGGTGAAACCTGAACATTAAAAAAATGCATTACCGATTTAGTTGAATTGCATGATTTACAAAAACTCAATAAAGAAGTAATATTCTCAATAAATGATGATAATTGAGCTAAACGAATTGTCGGAAAACTAGCCGGGCGCATTCTTAAGAAATAAACTGGGGGCGAATGAAAGTTTATTTTATGCAGGCCTTTTAATCGTTTAAATTCGATCCATAATTCCATTGCGTATTCATCTTTGAAAGATTCACTTAGCAATCCTGCTTGACCCATCAACAATGCCTCTATTGAAAGTCGAGATCCTCTGTATTTTCTTACCAATGAAATTGGAATTGAAAAAGCCAGCTCATTAAATGAATTAGTATTAACCATTAATCCAAAATTTCTACATAACAAAACCCATATCGCTTGTTCCCAATTACCATTAAACGAGTTCAAGAGTTCAATAAATTTAGTAGCTCGATCTACTTGACGTTGATGACCTAGGGAACTTATCCAACTTGAAATTTTTTCATCCTGATTTACTAAAATCGACTTACTACATGGAATAAGAGATTGACCTTTCATCAACTCATGATAAAACGGTAACAATTCTTTATTTATATAATTTGATAGCTCGAGAATTGGCGAATAGGTGTATGACGAACAATCATGAAGCCAAACAACATGGAGAATAACATTGTTGTAATTTAAATCGAGGTCATGGCCGTGATGATTATACTCTTGTGAAGTAATATGAATTTCCACATTTCCGGCCCACTCAGTATCTCCAATTAATATTCGAGCGAATAGAAAATCAGCCCCTTGATTCGTATTACGTATTCCTGTATCAATAATTTCGATACTCTTATTACATACTGTTGTAAGTTTTATATTGAATACCTTTTTCTCCCATATAAAATGCAATAAATTTTCAGATAATATCATATCTGAAAATAGAATAGATAGGATACTTAATCAATGTATTAAACACTTCATAAAAGGGGGAAAAACATGCCTGCTGCTTAATCAAAAGCAGTATGGAGTAATCTAATCACTCTGCTAATTGGAAGTCCCATTACATTATAAAAATCACCATCAATGGATTTAATACCTACAACCCCAATCCATTCTTGAATTGCGTATGACCCAGCTTTATCGAATGGTTTATATGTTGTTACATAATGCGTGATTTGATCTTCAGTCAAATCATTAAATGTAACATAGGTAGTATCTACAAAGGAAATTTCTTTAGAAGAACATTTCATCACCACAGCAGTCATCACAGCATGTTTTTGTCCACTTAATTTCCTAAGTGTTTCGATAGCATGGTCATGATCATTCGGCTTTCCAATTATTTCATCACCTAAAACAACAATAGTATCGGCAGAAATAATTACTCTTTCTGAATCAGGGGAAGATGTATTCAATTGATTGTAGACTGCTGAATTTTTATTTTTTGCTATCAATAATGCGGCATCAGCTGGATGTGTTCCTATTGGGAATGATTCATCAACATCTGAAACAATGACTTCAAATGGAATTTCAGCCCATTCTAATAGCATTTTACGGCGGGGAGAGCCAGAGGCTAGTACAATTTTTTTCATCGATTGTAGTAGTAATATAGAGTCATAGAAAAAATACCCGCGAGCATAATCCACTTAATTAAACTACTTAATTGATGATAATCAGAAGATGATATAGCAGCATTTGTTTTTTTCAATAACCTAAAGATGGGAAAAAGTAGCGTTACAACAATATAACCTACCAACCATGTCCAAGAATTAAAAAATGAATAAAAAAGCAGAATAAACAACATGCCGATAAGAATATATATCCATGCTGAAACAAATAGCTTTGTGGTTGCTGTCCCCCATACTATAGGTATAGTCCTACATTCATTTCTCCTATCCCCATCCTGATCCTCCATATCTTTAACAATCTCTCTTATGAAGGATACAACAAATGCAAATCCAGCATAAACTGCTGCTATTTTATATATTTTCAACAAGACATGAGTGCGATTTGATAGCAATAACCCAGTTGAAAAATCCAATTCAGCGATATATAAAATAATAATCACCCAAGAGGTTAGAAGAGAGATTAAAATATTCCCTGATAGTAATTTTCGTTTTAACGTAGTAGAATAAAAGACTAAAACAACAACTACTACAATATTAAACAACAGTAAAAAAGGATTTCTTAGGTGGTACGATACGTAAGCTGTATAACCTAGGCCTGCAGCAGATAATATAAGATGGAAAAACATAGCCCAACGCCTGCTAATATGTCTACCAATAATTAATCGGTGGGGTTTATTTATCCGATCAATATTTAAATCGAAGTAATCATTAATTATATACCCTGCCGCCGCAATGAATACTGAAGCTAAGATTAAATAATTCAAATTAGCCTTTGATAAAATTGGTCCGGTAGAATTGAAGATGGTATACTGTGGGCTGATAATACAATAGTAAAAGACCAATTGTGTAATTGCAATAAAAATCAGGTTGACAAACCGGATTAATTTTAAAAACTCAAAGAATCTTTTCATGGTATTCAAGAATTATATACTTTGAATTTTTTCATTATTTCCCCAAGTTCCCTTAACACGCATTACTTTTTCAATTATTTCTCGAACACATCCGTTACCACCTGTTTTTTGGGAGATAAAATCAGCCTTATTTTTAATTTCTAGAACCGCATCAAGTGGACAAGCAGTGAATCCACTTTCCTTAAATCCTTCAAGATCTGGAATATCATCCCCCATATAAAGAATCTGATTCTGAGTTAGTGAAAATTCACCTGAAAGCCTTTTAATTGCCTCTGCTTTATCAGACACATGTTGAATAAAACGGGTTATTCCTAGATGTTTCAATCGGCTTGAAATTGGTTCAGAGAAAGAACCTGTCAAAATAACAACTATTAACCCACTCTTAGCAGCAGCTTGTAATGCATACCCATCTTTAATATCCATCGCCCTCTCCCATTCACCTGTTGATGACATTAATAACTTTCCATTTGTTAAAACGCCATCCATATCAAAGGCAAGCATACGTATATCTAATAATTTATCAAGCATGTTAGGTCTGATCAGATAAGCTAAGTTAAATCAAGTAAAATGAACTTTGTTGAGCGATTGGCTAACACTCGGTTATCTTTGCCCAAAATATTTATTCAATGAATAATAGTCAAAAGCTATTTATTTTTTACCTCCGTACAAAGCTAAAACTAATTTCCCGCCTATCCGTAAAATGGACTGCCCGTGTCGCATTTAAGATATTTACTACCCCTTATCGGAAATCGAACAAACAAAAACCTTCTATATTCTATAGCGCTAATCAGATAGAATTGAACGTAGATGGGCAACGGATATGGGGATATTCTTGGAATAATACCTCAAATCAAAAAATATTGATTGTTCATGGATTTGAATCCAGGGCATATAATTTTGAATCCTATGTTTCGCCATTAATTGAGATGGGATTTTGTGTTTATGCCATGGATGGCAAAGCCCATGGATCAAGCGATGGCAAGACCATTACACTTCCTGAATACATTAGGATGTTTGAAGAATTAGAAAAAAAAGTTGGACAATTTGATGCTTTCATTGCACATTCATTTGGGGGACTAGCAATTTGCTTACATCAGGAGCAAAAAAAACAGGCCGAATCTAGATTAGTACTTATTGCCCCTGCTACAGAAACAAGCACCTCTATTCAATTATTTTGTTCCTTTTTAAAATTAGATGAAAAGGTCAAAGGGGCTATTAACGAATTAATAGAGCGCGCATCAGGTAATTCTACAGATTTTTACTCATTGAACCGCATTATCCCTAAACTTGAGAATAAGATTTTATGGATACACGATGAAGATGATGATATTACGCCAATTTCGGATTTAAGTGAACGAATCCTTGAAAAACAGGAAAATGTTGAATTTATGATTACAAAAGGTCTTGGTCACAGAAGGATATATAAAGATCCTGACGTTATGAAAAAAGTATTGAATTTTATAAAACCACAATAGCTTTGTATGTTTTATCTTTTTTTTAACAACGTAAAAAAGCACAATAGTTAATGTGATTTTCTATTTGATTTTCAACACAAAATCTTTCCTTTTGCATTGAAAATGTGAAAAATCATTCGCTTTACCTTATTATTGCATCAATTTAGTGGAGAATATTGGTATTAAAATAGCATTATTAGAATTGAATAGAAAGAATGGCAAAAAATTTACTTATTGTTGAGTCACCGGCTAAAGCCAAGACGATTGAAAAAATTTTAGGCTCAGATTTTGAGGTTAAGAGTTGCTATGGGCATATACGAGATCTTGAAAAAGATGCCATGGGTATTGATGTAAACAAAGACTTCAAACCACGATATATCGTATCAGAAGAAAAGGAAAAAGTAGTTAAGGAATTAAAACAACTTGCTAAGAAGTCTGGAGAAGTTTGGCTAGCAACGGATGAAGACCGTGAAGGAGAAGCGATAAGTTGGCACCTTTGCGAAGTACTAGGCTTAGATCCGGCTACTACAAAACGCATTGTTTTTCATGAGATTACAAAACCAGCTATACTGTCTGCGGTTGAAAAACCCAGGACAGTTGACATGAATTTGGTTAACGCTCAACAAGCTAGAAGAATTTTAGATAGAATTGTAGGCTTCGAATTATCTCCCATTTTGTGGAGAAAAATGAGCATGCGTGGTAACTTAAGTGCAGGACGTGTTCAAAGTGTTTCGGTTAGACTAATCGTTGAGCGTGAAAGAATCATTAATTCATTCAAGGCTTTAAGCAGTTTTAAAATAGAAGGTCTATTTCAAGCAAAAGATATAAATGGCAAGAATATCATTTTCAAAAGCGAAGGCAGTAAAAAAAATACAGCCGAAGATGCCGAGAAATTTTTGCAATCCTGCGTTGGAGCAAAATATCAAGTAGAAAACGTTGTTAAAAAGCCTGGTAAAAAAACACCAGCAGCCCCGTTTACAACATCTACCCTACAACAAGAAGCAAGTAGAAAACTTGGATATGGCGTAAGTAGAACC
>CANGBH010000084.1 GCA_947451935.1 Chitinophagaceae bacterium | reverse complement strand
TATGTTAGAACTCGATAGTTATGATACGATTTGTCATGAACACCTTGAATTTTACAGCTTAGCTGTTTTAGAGAAAATTACTGCAATGGCTGGGATGAAAATTTTTAAAATTTCATTCAATGATATCAATGGAGGTAGTATACGTTGTTATGCTACGCACAAGGAAAGCGGCTTATATTATAACAAAGAGGATCATAAATTAATGAATGATGTTAGGCAAAAGGAATTCGATTTAGAGTTAGATACGGATAAACCTTATGTGGCATTTCAATATAGAATTGAAAAGGTCAAAAACGAACTTCATGATTTATTAGTTAAGTTGAAACAAGAAGGTAAACGCGTTCATATTTATGGTGCATCAACAAAAGGTAATACGATACTTCAGTGGTGTAATATAAATAGTATGCTTGTTGAATATGCTGCTGAACGAAATCCAGATAAATACGGAGCGTTCACACTTGGTACCAATATTCCAATCATTAGTGAAGCGGAAAGTCGTGCAATGAATCCCGACTATTATTTAGTCTTGCCATGGCATTTTAAAAAGGAGTTTATTGAGCGTGAAAAAGAGGCTCTTGAAAAAGGAACTGGATTTATTTTCCCAATTCCAACAATTGATATTTATAAGAATAGCTAATGGCTAGAAGAAATATTCTGTTTGTTTCTCATAGTAAAAAACAATGCGGAGTTTATCAATTTGGTAAATCTGTTTTTGAAGTAATACAAAGTACTCAAAAATATAAGATTGAATGGGTAGAATGTGATTCGTTGGGAATGTTAAAGGATGCAATTGGACACCATAGCCCTGATGCCATTATTTACAATTTCCACCCATCCACCATGCCTTGGCTTTGCACAAAGTTGGCGCCAAGGCTTTATAAAAGCAATATTTCACGTATTGAAATATTGCAGATTGGAATCATACATGAAATCACGCAGCAGATCTCGGATGGAGCAACCAATTATCGTAATCTTTTTGTGCTTCAAAAAGGGAGTAAGCTAATCAATACATTATTTGACTTTTATATTGCGGCTGACCCTACCTTACTTCTTAAAAATCCTTCAGTTTATAAGACGGGAAGACTAATTGCTACGTATGAAAATAAATTTTCATATCCTGAAATTCCTACTATTGGAAGTTATGGTTTTGGGACACCTAACAAAGGCTTTGAACGCATTGTATTAAAAGTGCAGGAAGAATTTGATCAGGCCATTATTAGATTCAACATTCCTTTTGCAGAATTTGGAGATAAGGATGGTGCTAGGGCGTTGTCTATAGCGGAGAACTGCAGAAAATTAGTTAAGAAGCCTGGTATTACATTGCAAATCTCCCATGACTTTCTAGATAAAACTGAATTGCTTGATTTTCTAGCTAAAAATTCAATCAATGTATTCCTATATGAAGATACGTCTGGTAGGGGACTGTCCAGTGCTATAGATAATGCCTTGGCCGTTCAGCGACCTATATGTGTATCGGAAAGCACTATGTTTAGGCATGTGTTGAATCAGTTGCCATCTATATCTGCTGACCAACAGTCCATTCAGCGTATTATTGAATCTGGCTTTGATGTGTTTGAGCCTATAGTTAAGTCATGGAATCAAGCAAATTTAACTTGGGAGTATGAGCGAATATTGGATTCAGCTTTTGTGAAGTTCGAGAACCCTTCTAAAGTTAAAATGGGTATCATCCGCACTTTTCAATCTTTCTTTAATCGTCTTTTTTCCATACCTGATAAAAGTTTTACTTGGCTGAGAAATACAAATACTATAGCCTATGATTCTCTAGAGCCCGATTTATCCATTACGTATAATCAAGTTGATGATTCGAAGAATATCCAATTTAATCGGATACTAGATAATGATGCAAGAAGTCTTTATGCAGATACTGTAAAGCAAATGACTAGCGTGTTCCCTAATACAATGGGAAAGAAAATCGCTGAGGCGAATGTGCAACAAGCATTTATATTAGATACTGTTTACCGTAATTTGAAAAATTATAAAAACCCGAAGCTATTGTGCGTTGGATGTTATGAGGATACCGCTTCTATGTATTTGAGAAAAATTGGTGTTCATGTAGAAGAGATTGACCCTCTTATTAATTATTATTTGCAAGAATTTGCTGAAAAACCATCAACCGAGCTTAACTCATATGATATTGTATTCAGTACTTCAGTGATAGAGCATGATCCTGATGATGAATCATTCATCAAGTGTATATATGATCTCCTCTCTCCTGGGGGTATAGCTGTGATTACATGCGACTATAATGATCAATGGAGCCCTGGTAAATTGAAGCCAGAAGTCGATGCACGGTTATATACTCAGTATGACTTGAAAGAAAGATTAATAAGGCTGATGCCTGATTGCCAATTTTTGGATACGCCTAATTGGGATTGCCCTAACCCTGATTTTCTTTTTCTTGGGAAATATAGGTATGCGTTTGCATCATTCGTAGTCAAAAAGAAATCATAAAAAATGAATGCAATTATTTTTGGTGCTCATGGTCAGGATGGGTATTATTTATCACGACTTCTGAGAGAACAAGGGGTTGATATAATTTCAGTGGGAAGATTTGATCCTACCTTAACAGATAAGGCAGATAATTATAATATTGATATTTCGAATTCAGAACAGGTTTTTGATTTGATTAAAAAGTCTTGTCCGACTTATGTTTTTCATCTTGCAGCCAATTCAACCACTAGTCATGCTGCGATTTTTGAAAACCATAAAACCATTTGTACGGGCTCATTGAATATTTTGGAGGCTGTAAGGCTTCACTCCCCCAACACGAAAGTATTTATATCTGGGAGTGGCCTACAGTTCATAAACAATGGCAATCCAATTAAAGAAACAGATGAATTCGAAGCAAGAGACGCATACTCTGTATCCAGAATACATTCTGTATATGCTGCACGATATTTTAGAAGTTTAGGGATTCAAGTTTATGTTGGCTATTTCTTTAACCATGATAGCCCCAGAAGAACGGAGAGGCATATGGCAAAGAAGATTGCAGAAGCAGTTAAGCGGATAGGACAAGGTAGTGATGAAAAGATAGAAATTGGTGATATGGATGTGGTGAAAGAGTGGACATATGCGGGGGATGTAGTTGAAGGAGTATGGTGTTTGGTTAATCAAGCTAATGTATTTGAAGTCACTATTGGTTCTGGGTTAGGACATTCTATTAAGGATTGGCTTAGGATTTGCTTTAACTACATCGGTAAAGATTGGCAAGAGTATGTAACGGTGAATAATTCGTTTAAGGCTGATTATAAAAGTTTAATCGCTGACCCATCCACCCTTTTTTCTTTGGGTTGGACTCCCACTGTCTCAATTGAAAAGTTAGCTTCAATGATGTTAGAAGATCAAAAATGAAAAAAGTGGCTTCTAAAATAGTAATGATTCAGTTGTATTCTAATGGTGATTCATTGTATGCTACAGCCGTAGCGCGTCAAATCAAGCATGATTTTCCGGATTGTTATTTAATATGGGCAATAGCAAGTTTTTGTAAGAATATCATTCTAAACAATCCTTATGTAGATGAAATCATGGAAGTTGATTCCGTCCGTAAAAATGATATTGCTGCTTATCGGAAGTTTAAAAAAAGTATTTTAACTAAGCAGGAAGAAGGTGTTTATGATCATGTTTTTGCTATAAATAATATTGATACAAATCAATGCTATTACGATGGCACTATTAGAGGGAATATATTAAGGGCATACCCAAGACAAATTACAGTACCCTTACAACCGGTACTGCGTTTATTGCCTGAAGAAATTGCAAAGGTTGATAAGTTCATTGAAGAGCATAGTTTAAGAACATACAAGCAAGTTATACTGTTTGAATATGCTCCACAAAGTGGGCAATCAAATATCACAAAAGAGAATGCTCTGTCGTTTTCAGAAAAAATTGTGAAGCAGGATAATTATGCCATAATTCTATCTTCAGCAAATCCAGTTGTTCATTCCAATCCAGCTTTAATAGATGGGAGTGGCCTCACGCTTAGAGAAACAGCATACCTCACTCAATATTGTACTTTTCTTGTCGGTACTTCGTCTGGTATAACATGGGCTTCAACTTCTGATTGTGGTAAAATATTACCAATGGTTCAATTGTTGAATCCCTACGCTCGATGGTCTAATTCTGTATCGCTTGACTTTACACGATTCAACATACCTAATCAAGGTGTTATAGAAGTTTGGGACTTTGACCAAGAAGATCTTGTCGACTGTGTTTTGCTAGCTTTGAATGATTTCTCTAGCGCCTATGATGTATATAATAAAACACTTCCAATCCATTTCAAAACAACTAGAAGTATCGTATATAACTTGCTTTGTTATCTTGAGTTCAAGTATATTATAAAACATATACGAGTCAACCTAGAACAATATGGGTTTAAATTATCGTTTTTTGCAGCAATCTTTGGGGGTGTCTTTTCCTTCCCATTTAAGCTAATTAGAAATCTCGTAGTGAAGCACTTGCTAAAGAAAAACTAGGACAATCTTAATTAAGTATTTTTTTAAGTAGACTGAACGAGTGTTGTTTCGATTTATAAATAAAATTAAAGATGTACCACTTCCAATTGGGGTAAATCCGCTTCATGAAAATAGCATGGTTATCTATGCCCATTTTCTGAAAATGATTTTTCTTGCCTTTGCTACTTCCTTTATGCACATGCATGACTTTTCCTTCTGGGACAAACGATATGCTAAGCCCTAGCTGTTTGATTTGCCAGCACCAAAGTACATCTTCGCTATACATAAAGAAATCTTCAGCTAATTTCTCTCCTGGTAATGATTTAAGTATTGATCTTGGGAAAAACATGTAAGTCCCCCAAACCCAATCACAGCTCACTTCGCGATCATGTTTGAAATAATGGTGGAGCATTAGTTCTTCTTTCTTGGCTTTAGGAAGTAGGAGATAGAGGGGTATGACTTCTAATAATTCCCAACCAATGGTTCTGAATTTTCTGCAATTGTATTGTAGCCTGCCATCGGGGTAATGCAATTGAACGGTGCTCATTCCACACGTGGGATGAGATTTCATATACTCGTAGCTGATTAGGGGAGCGTTGTTGCGTAATTCACAATCACTGTTTAATAGCAAAATATAATCGCCTTTAGCATGCTGAATACCCAGATTATTTCCTTTTGCGAATCCTAGGTTTATTTCACTCTTAATGAGGGTGATGTTGGGGAATTCAACCTTGAAATCGTCAGGATTTTTTTCACTCGATGCATTATCAACCAGTATGATTTCAAAAGCAATATCCTTCACCTTGTTGTAGATGGATCTAATACAATTGCTGGTTAATTCAAACGTATTATAGTTGACGATGATGATGGATACGTGCATGCTAAACTTTGTATAGTTGTTTTTTGTTTAGGGCAATATCTAACACATACGGCAGCACTGCTAAGACGTTCTCAGTGAAGCCCCTGAATTGATTCCAGTTGTGTGCCGATTTATTTCCGTTTATGATTTTATCGACACTTAGGAAAATAATAAACATAGGAATTTCAAGGATGTACATGCAAAGGTTGATTAGATACCAACCCAATCCCCATTGTTTTCTTACCCTCAATAATTGCGACAGGATTATTTGTCGTGATTTCTTGTTCCAAAGATTCCAGCTATTATCACTATCACTTACTTTATAGTAGTCTGAACTAGACCCTCCACCAAGATGAATAACCTTAGGGTTGCAATAAAGTATCATTGGACCTTTCTTCCTCAACCTAGAACACCATTCAATTTCTTCTGCATACATGAAAAAGTCGTCATCTAATTTACCATACTGGTCAATCGTTGATTTTTTTACCATCAAGAAAGCTCCCACTATCCAATCCACTTCAACATCTTTTGCTACTTCAAAAACATTGGGTTGCTTGACTCCTGCTTTAAAAGCAACGGATCTCATTAATTTTCCAAAGTAGGGAAGTGGCAATAATATATTCAACCCACCGGTTATGAACTTCGCCCCTGAATGTTGTACTGTAAGATTAGGATTAAGTAATTGAACTCCACATGCTGAATAAATGGGTTGGTTGTCAAATAGCTTCACAGTCTTCTCCAGTGCATTGTCTTGAATGATGGTGTCAGCATTCAGCAATAAAATATTTCTTCCTCTCGCTACATCAATACCCATATTATTCGCCCTAGCGAATCCAGCATTGTACTCGCTTTGAACCCAGATGACTTCATTGTATACTTCACAGATCGTTGTTTGGCTAGTGTCCTGTGAAAAATTATCTACAATAATTATTTCAAACGATATACTCATGGATGAATCATAAATACTTTTTAAGCAGTTCATCACATGATGTGATGACTTATAATTCACTATGATGATGGATAAATCAAGCACGATTAAACTATTTCTTTTTTCCGACTAAGAAACATTCCCAATAAGGCTAGCAGTATAGTTGCATAAAGGCCCCAGCCAGATAAATTGGCAATCATGGCAGATTGTTTATACACTTTCGGCTCAAATACGAACTCTACAGTATGTTTGCCAGAAGGTATTTGCATGCCTCTTAGGAAATAGTTTACTTTTTGATAGCTTGTTAGTTTTCCATCTATGTATGCATTCCATCCAT
Source organism: Chitinophagaceae bacterium (assembly GCA_947451935.1). GTDB lineage: Bacteria > Bacteroidota > Bacteroidia > Chitinophagales > Chitinophagaceae > Pollutibacter. The sequence continues at coordinate 61 of CANGBH010000084.1, read as the reverse complement.
TAGGATAATACACTTCACTGAATACAGCAAATTGTGGTTGAGTTGTAGATGTTTCAATTAC
>CANGBH010000083.1 GCA_947451935.1 Chitinophagaceae bacterium | reverse complement strand
ACTTTGGCTTTTTCTACCATAGTTATGATGATGTTTTTCCATCTAGGCTGCTTATATACCGGAAGCTCTAGTATAAAATAACTTTTTTCTTTAAGCTTAATAAAGAGATTCAAGACATAGGAAACCATAAGAGCTACTAGGATACCAAACACATACAAGCCCATCAATACTAAACCTTGAAGGCTCAATACACCGAGTACATTTCTATTTGGAATGATAAGTGAAGTTAAAATAGTGAACACAGGTAGTCTAGCACTGCAACTCATAAATGGGGTAACCATTATTGTTAAGAGTCTCTCTTTTTTATTTTCAATATTTCTTGCACTCATGATTGCTGGTACCGCACATGCAAACCCCCCAATCATTGGCATCACACTTTTTCCATTTAGACCAACTTTCCTCATAATTCGATCAGATAGAAAGCTTATTCTGGCCATATATCCCGTATCCTCTAATAGCGTAATCAATCCGAATAGAATCATTATTTGCGGTACAAATACTAATATTCCTCCAATTCCAGCTAATACTCCATTTATTAATAGATCTGACACCCAACCTCCTGGTAAATTATTACCAAGTAAAACACCAAGCTGACTAACACCATATTCTATTGCATTCATCGGAAATTCAGCCATCCAGAATACACTTTGAAATAATATAAATAGCACAACACCCATGATTAAATACCCATAGGTTCTATGTAAAAAGTAGTGATCTAGTTTTTCAGAATATCGTTTCTTTTTTTCAGGACTATCTTCTTCTACTGTTTTTTGAACTATCTGTCTTATTTTTTTATAGCGTAGTTGGATATCTTCTGCTTGTATTCTAGTGTGATTAAATGCATACTTCTCTTCAATTTTTTCAATTTCATCTTGAGTCTTTTGATCTAACTGAAATGATTCATGATTTATCAGATGATGTATAGCAGAATAATTACTGATGTATGGAAGCAACTGATGAATTTCTTCAATAGCTTCCTTTGCAAGTTCTTCAATGTTAAAAAAATCGTTTCCTACTTGCTCGTTTAAAATAAGCTGTGAAATGGTTGATTTTAATTGATCAACTCCTTTTCCTGTTCGAGCATTTACTGCCACTATTGGAACCTGCATTTCTCTTGAAAGCCCATCAATATCTATCCTTATTCCTCTCTTTTTAGCAATATCACTCATTGTTAAAGCAACAATGACTGGTATTTTTAGGTCAATTACTTGAGATACATATAATAGATTTCTTCTTAGATTACTTGCATCTACCACTAGAATGGCGAGGTCTATTCCCTCATGGTGATCTGGTGTCATCAACTGTTTGTAAGACACCCACTCGTCACTTCTTCTTGGGTATAAACTATATGCGCCAGGTAAATCGATTACATTATAAGTTCGTTTGTTTGGTAATTCAACTTGTCCAATTTTCTTTTCAACCGTCACCCCTGGGAAATTTCCAACTTTTTGGCGCATCCCTGTCAGCAGATTGAATAAAGAACTCTTTCCACTATTAGGATTACCCAATAAACCTATATGTAGTTTTTTGCTTAACATAATGACTATTACAAAGTTAACCCCATTTATTTACCTGTTATTTACGAATAAAGTAAAAAGGATATCTTTTCATACTAAGTTTCCTCTTCTCATCCAATAAGTATCATATTTTTGCTACAAATGACGCACATGTATAGGGTTTTAATTGTCTTTCTTTTGATTTCAAATGTTCTTTTTGCTCAAAAGACCAGAAAAGAAAATAAAGAGATTTTAAAATATTTAAAAGGTAATATTGAATACCTATCATCTGACGAATTGGAAGGTAGAAGAGCTGGAACACCAGGTGAAACCCTAGCAGCTGATTTTATTGCAAGCAAATTCAAGGAAATCGGACTTTTACCCAAAGGAACTGATGATTCTTACTTTCAGCCTTTTACTATACGTGATGGTAAACAAATACTTTCTGAATCGTATTTTAATTTGAACGGTCATGTATTGAATCTCGGAACAGAATTTTTCCCTTTATCAAATAGTAAAGAATCTGTAACCATCAAAGCACAAGTTTCTCCATCATTAACTGAAAATGATCAGCCTTGGTTAATCGATATTGCAGATGATTTAGAGAATAATGCCAATAATCCTCATTTTGATATTTCTAATCTGATTACTACTATCATCAATAAATCAAAAGAAAAGGGTGCTGCAGCAGTTATATTATTTAACACGAGTAATATTGATGATGGTATTTCATTTGATGAAAAAGATCGATCAGAAAACACAAGTATACCGGCATTATACATTACTAAAACTGCCGCAAAAACCTATTTGCAAGATTTGAATTCAACATACGATGTACAATTCAGCGTTGCAATAGGTCCTAAGATTAGGCATTCAAAAAATATTATTGGATATATAGATAACCATGCCCAACTTACTGTCGTCTTAGGTGCACATTTCGATCACTTGGGTTATGGTGAAGATGGAAATTCAATGTTGCGTACAGGAGAAAGACTTATTCATAATGGAGCAGATGATAATGCGAGTGGCACTGCAGCACTTATTGAATTGGCATTCTTATTGAATAAGAGTAAATCAAAGCAGTTCAATTATTTATTTATTGCTTTTTCAGCTGAAGAACTTGGACTAAATGGTTCAAAATACTTTTCAGAGAATCCTACTATCTCTTTGAACACCGTAAACTATATGATCAATATGGATATGGTGGGAAGAATGAATGATAGTACACACGTAATCACGATTGGTGGTTATGGTACATCTCCTTCTTGGAAACCGTTGATTGATAATATCAAGGATAATCCTTTTGTCATAAAATATGATTCAAGTGGAACGGGCCCTAGTGATCATACATCTTTTTATAGAAAAGATATTCCAGTTCTTTTCTTTTTCACTGGCTTGCATACGGATTACCATAAGCCAAGTGATGATGCAGATAAAATAAATTACGTTGGTGAATTAAAAATAATCCATTTCATTCAACAACTCATTGAGAGTGATAAGCAGCATGAAAAAATTGCGTTTACTAAAACTAGAGAGCAGTCCTCAGGCTCTTCTACACGGTTTAGTGTTTCATTAGGTATTATGCCAGATTATACTTATCCCGGAAATGGAGTTCGTGTAGATGGTGTATCAGATGGTCGTCCAGCTAAAAAAGCAGGTATTTCATCAGGAGATGTTATTAGGCAACTTGGTGATTTTAAAACATCTTCTGTAGAATCGTATATGCAAGCACTTTCTAAATTTAAGAAAGGAGATAAAACCAGTGTTATTGTTCAACGTGGAGAAACAGAATTAGTTTACGAAATTGTTTTCTAATGAAACTAAAGCTCGATGATGATCAAATGTCTGATAATTTTTTCGAGGGAACTCGTATCTTAGGCATTGCTTCAACGTTAAAAAATTATCAGCTTTGTTTTCACATTGAAAAAGAATTATTCATAGATTTTCGTACTTCAGCAGATCTTCAAATTCCATTAGAAAAGAATAAAAGATCATATTCATTCACAGTATATGAATTCATTCAAACGCCTATAGCAACAGAGCATTTCCTTTATAGTAATAAAAATGACGGGGAAGCTTTACTGCCCGAACTTCAGCATCTTGATTTTATTTGGCTTTTAAAAGGAGATCATTTTTATAATGATGAGGAATTCGGTAATCTCCAACAACGCCTAAGATCAATTACAGGAATCCAACTTGTAACTGAAGTTTCTCAGGAAAAAATTAAATCGAAAGATAATCTACAACTATAATATATCATGTGGGAACAACAAAACAACGCGCTTTATAAGAAGTTCATATTTAATGACTTCTCAACTGCCTTTTCCTTTATGACACGAGTTGCTTTGATAGCAGAAAAAATAAATCATCATCCAACTTGGACAAATACCTGGAGTACGGTTGAAATATGGCTATCAACACATGATGCAGGTGACATAATTACTGAAAAGGATCAAGAATTTGCTAAGTTAATAGATGCTTTAGGTTAAACTATAGTACATTAATGGCAAAAGAGCCTGCGTCCACCATTTCACCAATGGGTTGAGTATATTTAGACAATCCATATTCAGTTAATAGTGCAATTACTTCATCTAGACCTTCCTTCTTAACAGATATCAATAAGCCTCCACTTGTTTGTGGATCAGCTAATATATTTTTCTGGTAGGTTGCATTTTCATTATTTCCAAAATGAACTTTATGCCCATAGCTATCCCAGTTCCTGTTTGTACCCCCTGGAACCGACCCTTCAAGTACGTACTCAACTAAACGCTCACATAGTAAAGGCACAGAAGAGAAATTTACCATTGCTGATAAATGGCTTCCTTCAGCCATTTCAATTAGATGTCCTAATAATCCAAATCCTGTTACATCCGTCATAGCGTGAACAGATGGTAGCTTACTTACTAATGAACCTATTTTATTAAGCTTCATCATTTGTTCAGCTGCTAATGTTGCATCTTCTGTTTTTAAAATTCCTTTTTTCTCAGCTGTGGTTAAAATTCCAACGCCAATGCTTTTTGTTAGCAATAGAACATCTCCTTTTTGTGCAGTGTTGTTCTTTTTTAAATTCTCTATTTCAACCAAGCCGTTTACTGCCAAGCCAAAAATCGGTTCTGGAGAATCTATGCTATGACCTCCTGCAAGTGGTATTCCAGCTTCTTTGCATATACTTTTACCTCCTTCAATGACTAATCTCGCAATGCTGGGTGCTAAGGTATTAATTGGCCATCCAAGAATTGCTATCGCTAAAATCGGATCCCCTCCCATCGCATACACATCGCTAATTGCATTTGCTGATGCTATTCTTCCAAAATTGAATGGATCATCCACTATAGGCATAAAAAAGTCTGTAGTTGATATTAGTGCTTTTCCGTTACCTAAATCATATACAGCAGCATCATCTTTACTATGATTGCCTACAAGTAACTTATCATTATCAGGCATACTAAAACTAGAATGTAGTATTTCATCTAATATTTTTGGTGAAATTTTACATCCGCAGCCTGCACCATGTGAATACTGTGTAAGTTTAATTTTGTTATCCATTTGTTCTATTAATTAAAATTTCTGCATTTTGTTTAGCATCAACAATTTCTAAATCGAAACTTTGCAACAATGTTTTCAATTGTTCTCTATTTTCTAATGATTTTTTATATAATTTATCATAATACTTTAGTAAAATTGAAAAGCAACCATGCATATCATTCTTCTTCAAGTATTCAATGGATGTTTTCATTTCTAATCCACCTAATTTCTTTTGAATTCTTTTAATAGCTTCTTCTAACTCTAATTTGTCTAGTTTACCATATGTATCTACTAAATAATTAAGTCTTTCTTCAAATGATATATTAACAAAATTGATTCTACTAGATCGTATCGTTTCCCATAATTGGTGAGGTATGCTCACATTACCTATTCTCTGACTCTCGTCTTCTATCCATATTGGTTTATTAGGATATAGAGCGGATATCTGCACTAGTTCTATGGCTAATTTATTTTCAAACAGTTCTGTGCTGGGTTGCATTGGTAATCCTATTCTGCCAAAAGCTGAACCTTTATGTCCTGCAATACCTTCTAAATCTACAATTGGTTGATTTAGACGTTTGAACTCTTGTAATATTATTGTTTTTCCAGAGCCAGTATATCCACCTAAAATAGTAAAGTTGAATTTTATTTTAAATACACCAAGGACCCAATTTCTGAAGGCCTTATATCCTCCTATTAGTGTGTACACTTTAAAGCCATACAAATCAAATAGCCAAGCTATTCCAGCACTTCGCATGCCACCTCTCCAACAATGAACAATGACAGTTTTATTATTTGGATTATCCTTAGGAATAATTGTTTCTGCAAAATCTATCATTGCTTTCATCTTAGGACCAAAAATTTCTAATCCTTTTTTAATTGCCTCTTCTCTTGATTTTTGCTTGTAAATTGTTCCTACTATTTTTCTTTCCTCATTATTAAATAGTGGTAATGAGTAGGCGTTTGGTATATGCGCGTGATTATACTCTCCCTCTGATCTTACATCAATAATGGGAAATTCTTTTGAAATGGGAATAAATTTTTCTATTGTGATCTTTTCTACTCCCATAATAACCTTGATGTGATTATTTATTCATCGTGGTGAGAAACTCATAATTGTCTCTGGTACCTTTCATTTGTTTCAGCAATAAATTCATTGCTTCTTCACTATTCATATCCGCAAGGTGGTTTCTAAGTATCCACATTTTTTGTAGAATATCTTTATCAAGAAGAAGATCTTCCCTTCTAGTCGATGATGCTGTTAAATCAATTGCCGGGAACATTCGTCGGTTAGCTAGTCTACGATCAAGTACCAATTCCATGTTACCTGTTCCTTTAAATTCTTCAAAAATCACCTCATCCATTTTGCTACCTGTTTCTATCAATGCTGTAGCTAAGATTGTTAGGGATCCTCCATTTTCTATTTTACGTGCAGCTCCAAAAAATTGTTTTGGTTTTTGCATGGCATTTGCTTCTACACCACCGGACAATACTTTCCCTGAAGAAGGTGCTACGGTATTATGTGCTCTTGCTAAACGTGTAATGGAATCTAATAATATAACTACATCATGACCACACTCAACCAAGCGTTTAGCTTTTTGTAATGCAATGGCTGATACTTTTACATGCTTATCAGCTGGTTCATCAAATGTTGATGCTAACACTTCAGCTTTAACGCTTCTTTCCATATCTGT
>CANGBH010000082.1 GCA_947451935.1 Chitinophagaceae bacterium | reverse complement strand
TTAAGTGGATTATCAGTGCACCTCAGAATCATAGGTAAACTTTCATCAACACAGCAGTCATTGCTTGATTCATCTAAAATCGTCTATTCAAGTGTTTGGAATATTTCAGATTTGCAAATGGCCCAAGAGTATGCCAACTGCGATATCGTGTTATTTCCTTCAACCTATGAAGGATTTGGACTTCCGATCATTGAAGGTTTTCAAGCAGGTAGAGTTGTTATTACTAGCAATATTTCACCCATGAAAGAAGTATCTGATGGGGCTGCATTCCTTATAGATCCTCACTCCATTAAATCCATCAGAGAAGCAGTTCTTACCGTAATTCAAGATCCTGATTTACGTGAAACGTTAATTCAAAAAGGATTTGAACGTGTAAAGACATTTCAGCCTTCTCAAATTGCTAAGCAGTATGAGGGGGTGTATTCTTTAATGTTTAGAAAGGTTTAGAGAGGTTGAGGAAAGTTTAGTGAAGTTTAGGAACGTTGAAGATTATTTAAGTTATCAACTTTTAATACATTTAATTTTATACAGATACATTAGCAAAACTAAACCTAACTCAACCTCTCTAAACTTCCCTAAACCTAACTCAACCTCCCTAAACTTTCCTAAACCTCTCTAAACTTTCCTAAACCTCTCTAAACCTATTAACAAGGTGTCCCCCAAACTAAAACTCCTTCTATTCACCGACTGGTTTTCTCCTGCATTTAAAGCAGGGGGGCCAGTTCGATCGGTAGTTAATTTGGTTGATCGATTTAAAGAGGAGTATGATATGTATGTATTTACATCAGACAGGGATTTGAACGATACCAATCCATTTGATGATATCGTTGCAGATGAATGGATTGCTCGGGATCGAATTCATATTTATTATTATTCTCCAGGTAAAATGACTTATGCACTCGTGAAGTCAACGATTAGTGAAATTGCCCCAGATAAAATTTATTTGAATAGCATGTTTTCTAATATGATTCTTCCTATTCGAGCAGCTTATCAATCAGGGAAAATTGTATTAGCCCCACGGGGTATGTTGAGGCCATCTGCGTTGGCGGTAAAACCCATCCGAAAGTTTTTTTACCTCAGTCTACTTAAACTATTTTCCGTTGAACGCTTTATCACATTTCATTCTACTGGAGTTGACGAAACAAAAAATATAAAACGCATCTTCCCCTTAGCGACCAAGATAATTGAAGCGCCAAACCTTCCTGTTCCAGTAAGTGTTTCATTGGTGGAACAGTTGAAAGAAGAGGGAGCTGTAAAACTTATTTTCGTAGGACGAATACATCCCATCAAAAATTTATATGTTTTGCTTGCAGCGTTAGAGACGGTGAAGGGGAATATACAGTTAACAATTGTTGCAACGCTAGAGGACTTGGCCTATTGGGAAAAGTGTAGGGTCAAAATGCACGAACTTCAAGAGCGCATTAAGGTGAACTTAATGCTTGATTTACCTCACCATCAAATCAAGCAACATATAGAGCAAGCTCATTTTTTTGTGTTGCCCACGGAAGGAGAAAATTTCGGACATGCTATATTTGAGGCATTGGCAGTCGGTTGTCCGATTATAATTAGTGATCAAACGCCTTGGCGCAACTTGGCATTAAAAAAAGCAGGATTTGATTTATCGCTACAGGATATCAATTCATTTTCTAACGCTATACAATCTTGTATTGATATGGACAATGATGTGTGGCAGGAGTATAGGCATGGTGCATGGAATGAAGCCAAACGATATTCAGCAGAAATGAATCCTGAATTGTCGTATTTTCAGTTATTCAATACATAATAAGATTAGGTGAAAGTAAATCTATCAACATACGATAAGCAGAACGGTGAGTTTACTCGCACTATTGGAGCAACAACATTGAAGCAGGTGCTTTGGTTTTTGAGTAGCATTCTATTTGTTCGCAATCCATTTATTCCGTTTTCAGGATTTCGGAAATGGATCTTGGTGTTGTTTGGTGCAAAGATTGGAACTGGATGCAGAATTCGTCCAGGTGTTCAAATAAAATACCCCTGGAAACTTACTATAGGTGATCATGTTTGGTTAGGAGAACATTGTTGGATAGATAACTTGGCAGAAGTTACGATAGGTAGTCATGTGTGTATTTCACAAGGTGCTTTTCTATGTACAGGAAATCATAATTATCATTCATCAGGGTTTGAATTGATGATGAAGCCCATACTCATTGAGGATGGAGTTTGGATTGGGGCGAAATCAATTGTATCACCTGGTGTTATATGTTCTTCACATAGCATGCTCACTGCAGGTTCTGTCGCCACAAAAAATATGGAGGCTAATGGTATTTACCAAGGTAATCCAGCAGGTCTTGTTAAACAACGTTCTATTCATTAAGTGTTGAAATTCTCAATCATTACTGTTTCCTATAATGCTGCTTCAACCATTGGTGATACTTTGAAAAGTATTGCTGATCAATCGTATGACTCTATTGAGCATATCATTATTGACGGAGCTTCTTCTGATGATACGTCGGCAATCGTTGCAAACTTTCCTCATGTTGCTTCCTATGTTTCTGAAAAAGATAAGGGTATTTACCATGCCATGAATAAAGGCATTGAATTGGCAACAGGTGATGTAATTGGCATTCTGAATGCAGACGATTTATATTCACACTGTGACGTTATAACTAAAGTTGCTGAATTTTTCGAGGATACTACTATTGATGCTGTTTATGCTGATCTTAATTTTGTTGATTGGGTTGACACTAGTAAGGTTAAACGAAAGTGGAGGTCAGGTTCATACAAAATCAACGATTTTTATTGGGGATGGATGCCTCCTCATCCTACATTTTTTGTTAGACGTAGTGTATACCTGAATCTAGGGATGTTTAATACGGTATTAAATTCCTCTGCTGATTATGAATTAATGCTTCGTTTGCTACTTAAGTATGAAATTAAGACGGCATACCTACAAGATGTGATAGTAAATATGCGTCAAGGTGGGAAAAGTACAGCATCCCTCAAAAATAGATTCATAGCGAATCAAGAAGATCGAATGGCGTGGGCTATGAATGGATTAAAACCTCATTATTTTACGTTAATTTTGAAGCCAATTAGAAAAATTAAACAGTTTATAAACATATGAGTAAAGTAGCATTAGTTACTGGGGTTACAGGTCAGGATGGAGCTTATCTTACCGAATTGCTTTTAGAAAAAGGGTATACTGTTCATGGCATTAAAAGAAGGTCTTCACTCTTCAATACAGATCGTATAGATCATTTATACCAAGATCCTCATGAAAAGGGTATTAAACTTACGTTGCATTATGGTGACTTAACTGATTCTACAAACTTAATTAGAATTATTCAAGAGGTTCAACCCGATGAGATTTATAATCTAGCAGCGATGAGCCATGTTAAAGTAAGCTTCGACACACCTGAATATACAGCTAATGCTGATGGTATTGGGACTCTTAGGATATTAGAAGCGGTTCGTTTATTAGGGCTAACTAAAAAAACAAAAATATATCAGGCTTCTACATCTGAATTATATGGGTTGGTACAAGAAGTACCACAAAAAGAAACTACACCATTTTATCCGCGTTCACCTTATGCGGTAGCAAAGATGTATGCTTATTGGATAACAGTTAACTACCGCGAAGCATATAATATGTTTGCTGCAAATGGAATTTTATTTAATCATGAAAGTCCATTGCGTGGGGAAACATTTGTTACGCGAAAGATAACTCGTGGGGTGGCTAAAATTGCCTTAGGACTACAGGACAAAATTTATCTTGGGAATTTAGATGCCCGTCGTGATTGGGGACATGCAAAAGATTATGTTGAAGCCATGTGGCGTATCCTCCAGCAACCGGAGCCTGAAGACTATGTAATTGCAACTGGTATAACTACACCAGTTCGAGATTTTGTAAAAATGTCTTTTGCAGAATTAGGAATAGTGGTAGACTTTAAGGGTGAAGGGGTAGATGAAAGAGGTTACGTGGTTGCTGCTAATAATGCTGAATACCCTGTTGAAATTGGGAAAGAAGTAGTGGCTGTGGATGCTGCCTATTTTAGACCGACTGAAGTAGAATTGTTGATTGGAGACCCAACCAAAGCAATGACTAAATTGAACTGGAAGCCTAAATATGATTTGGCCATGTTAGTAAAAGATATGGTAAGCAGTGATGTAGCGCTGTTTAAAAAAGAAAAATTTTTGAAGGAATATGGGTTCAATGTTAAAAATCAGCATGAATAATTAAAGGCTTCAACTCTTCAACTCTTGAACTCTTGAACCTCTTCAACTTTTCAACCTCTTCAACTCCTTCAACCCTTCAATGGATTTAAACGCTAAAATATACATCGCTGGTCATCGTGGAATGGTTGGATCAGCCGTAAATCGCTTTCTAAAAAAAACCGGGTATACTAATTTCATTCTAAAGAATTCCTCGGAGTTGGATCTTACGAATCAACATGCCGTAAATACATTTTTTGAAGCCGAGAAGCCTGAGTATGTTTTTTTAGCTGCTGCAAGGGTGGGTGGTATCATGGCAAATAATACCTACCGTGCTGATTTTATTTATGAAAATTTGATGATGGAGTCAAATGTTATTCATGCGGCATATAAAGAAGGGGTAAAAAAATTATTGTTTTTTGGTTCATCGTGTATTTATCCAAAGTTCGCTCCTCAGCCCATGAAAGAGGAGTATATGTTGACCGGCTTATTGGAGCATACCAATGAGCCCTATGCTATTTCAAAAATTGCAGGTATAAAACTATGTGATGCCTATCGTGCTCAGTATGGTTGTAATTTTATTTCTGTAATGCCTACTAATTTATACGGCCCGAATGATAATTACGACTTACAGAATGCCCACGTTCTTCCTTCTCTCATTAGAAAATTTCATGAAGCGAAATTAAATAATGAGTCCTCTGTAACAGTATGGGGTACTGGTGCACCGAGAAGAGAATTTCTTCATGTTGATGACCTCGCAGAAGCCTGTTGTTTTTTAATGGGAAGTTATAATGAGGAAGGCTTAGTAAATATAGGCGCTGGTGAGGATATTACGATATCCGAATTGGCTCTTTTGATAAAAGAGATAGTAGGTTTTGAAGGTACTATTGAATTCGATCATTCAAAACCAGACGGAACACCAAGGAAATTATTGGATGTATCCAAGCTAACTTCCTTAGGTTGGACATATAACATTAGTTTACGTGAAGGATTGAAACGTGTCTATGATGAATATAGTGCACAACACTTAGTCAATTAATTGCAAAATCTTGTTTTTCTTTAAACGCAAATCACTTCCATCATTTCCATTTCATCTTCTGAAAACGGATTGTCATTCTCATATTCTTCCAGGAATTGATGATGGCTCTCCTGATTTAGAAACTTCAGTATTGCTATTAAAGGGATTGATTGAATTGGGTTATGAAAAGTTTACCGGTACTCCCCATGTGATGCAAGATATTTGGAAGAATAATACTGCCTCTATTGAATCGGCGTATCAAAAACTTCATCAACACTTGGAGAGTATAGGGATAACCAATAATGTGCGGGCAGCGGCGGAGTACCTGCTGGATGAAAACTTCCAGCTGCTGTTGGAAAGGAAGGAACCGTTGCGGACAATTCAGGATAACTGGGTATTGATTGAAATTTCATTTATTCAACCTCCATTACAATTGAAGGATATTATTTTCGAAATGCAGATGCAGGGTTATCAACCTGTTTTTGCTCATCCTGAACGATATCATTACTATTTTAATAAGAAAAGCGAACTGCAGGAGATTAGATCTGCAGGTTGCTTACTTCAATCAAACTTACTCTCCTTCTCTGGATATTACGGTCCAGATGTACTGCGTTCTGCAGAGTGGCTTGCTAGCATGAATATGGTGGATTTACTCGGTACAGACATTCACCATGAGCGTCACCTTAGAGGGTTGCGTGAATTAAAGCAAACAAAAGCCTTAGGCTTGGTACTTGATGCCATTGTATCCTAGTATAGCCTGAAAAAGCTGGGAAAATTCTTCTTGTATTCCTGCTCAACAATTTCACACCTTTCTGTGTTAATTACTCAATGAATGCATTTACCATAAAAGATTTAGAAAACCTTACTGGTATTAAGGCCCATACTATTCGTATTTGGGAACAACGGTATAATTTTTTAAAGCCACAGCGAACGGATACCAATATTCGTTATTACAGTAATAATGAGCTTAAAAAGATCTTAAACATAGCCTTATTGAATCGTTATGGATTCAAGATTTCTCATATTGGCAAGATGTCTGATGATGACATTCATGTTAAAATTTTAGGAATTAACAACACCGAGGCTCAGCAAGAAAGGGTCATCAATGAATTGATTCAAAAGATGATTGACTTAGAGTTGGTTTCTTTCGAATTAGTTATAGATGAACATATTAGGGTAAAAGGGATTGAAAAAACAATACATAAAATTATCTTTCCTTTTATGGAGCGTATTGGCGTGTTATGGGTTACAGGACATATCAATCCTGCTCAAGAACATTTAGTATCGAATATTATTAGACAAAAATTAATTGTTGGGACACAAGCCATCAGTAATCTGATTCCAACTAAAAAGACAGCCCTTTTATTTTTACCAGAAGGTGAATTCCATGAACTTGGACTTCTTTTTATCCAATACCTACTGAAGAATCGAGGTATTGGAGTGCTTTATCTTGGTACTAATATACCGTTGGAGGATGTTGATTATGTTGTTAAACATAAGGCCCCTGATTTTATATATA
>CANGBH010000081.1 GCA_947451935.1 Chitinophagaceae bacterium | reverse complement strand
CTAGTAAGGGCTATTGAGCTTAAAGAGAAAGATGCATCAATCGGGATTCATTTGATAACTATTGGTGGAGCAGAAACAGAACCTATCATTAGGAAAGCCTTGGCCTTAGGGGGCGATGAAGCCATTCGAGTAAACACCACCGAGGAAGATCCCTACTTTATTGCTAATCAAATTGCGTTTGTAGCCAAAGAGAGTGCATACGATTTGATTTTAACAGGAAAAGAAACTATCGATCATAACGGTTCATCTATTGGCGCGATGGTGGCTGAGCTTCTGGATACACCTTTCATCAGTTTGGCTACTAAGCTTGATATTGAGCCTACACAAGCCCTTGTAACACGAGAAATCGAAGGAGGAGAAGAAGAGGCAGAAATCAACTTCCCATTGGTTGTATCATGTCAGAAAGGGATGGCTGAAGCGAGAATTCCAAATATGCGGGGTATTATGGCGGCTAGAACAAAGCCTCTTGCTGTTAAAGAGCCTCAAGCAACTGAAAAACTAACATCAACAAAAGCCTTCGTATTGCCTCCTGCAAAATCCGGTGTTAAACTCATCCCAGCAGAAACACCAGAACTATTAGTACAACTGCTGCGCGAGGAAGCTAAAGTCATTTAACTAAACTTACACTTATGCCAGTCATCATATTTACAGAACATAGTGAAGACAAGATAAAAAAATCATCCTTAGAGGCCATCTCTTATGGTGTGGCTCTCGCAGGAAAACTCAATACAGAGGCCATCGCATTTGTAGTGGGACCAACTACAGCCACATTGAGTGAGCTGGGAGATTATGGCATAAAAAAAGTAGTACATGCCAATGATTCAAGCATTGTAACATCCGACACAAAATCCATGGCAGCGATAATCGGCCAGGCAGTGGAAGCCTATCAAGCAGATATTGTTGTTTTTTCAAATACCCTTACCGCAAAAGGGGTGGCACCTAGATTATCTGTTCGAATGAAAGCTGGATTGGTAACAGGTGCAGTTGCATTACCAGATTTAACGGATGGATTTTCGGTTAGGAAAACAGTGTTTTCAGGAAAGGCATTTGCCGACATACAAATTCTATCTGCAAAGAAAATTATTTCTCTAAACCAAAATGCATTTGAAATCATAAAATCCACTGGTACGGCTGAAGTAATTCCATTTACTGCAGCTAATATCCCTAACTCGATTAAGATCAAAAAAATCAATCGTGTGGCTGGAGAGATTTCACTTGCTGAAGCAGATAAAGTTGTGAGTGCAGGAAGAGGCCTAAAAGGACCAGAAAATTGGGGGATGGTGGAAGAATTAGCAAAATTACTCGGTGCCGCCACGGCATGTAGCAGACCGGTTGCTGATTCAAACTGGCGCCCTCACCATGAACATGTTGGACAAACAGGCTTATCAATAGCGCCAGATTTATACATCGCTATTGGAATCTCTGGCGCGATTCAACACCTCGCAGGGGTTAACCGCAGCAAAACTATTGTCGTAATTAATAAAGATCCGGAAGCACCATTCTTTAAGTCGGCTGATTATGGTATAGTGGGTGATGCCTTTGAGGTTGTTCCAAAAATCATAGAGGCTGTTAAACAGTTAAAAAAATAAACGTTGAAGAATCCCTTTTATGATTGGAATCTTCATTACAAAATCTATAGTCTGCATTTTGTACAGAATTCAATAAGAAAATTGGATTAAATTCGCCTTGAATATGAAGAAGTTAGAATTGGAAATTATTGCCTTGTCACATTCTATAACCCAAACCAACTCCTATGCAGTGGTCTTGGGTGAAGTGAATGGCCTCAGACGCCTTCCAATTGTGATTGGTGGATTTGAAGCACAAGCTATTGCCGTGGCGTTAGAGCATATGAAACCTACTCGCCCGCTTACACATGATTTAATGAAAAATTTCATGTTGGCATTTAACATCGACTTGCATGAAGTAATCATTTCTGATTTACAGGAAGGCATATTTTATTCAAAGCTATTATGCAGTACAGACTCTGACACGATTGAAATCGACTCCCGCACTTCTGATGCACTTGCGTTAGCGGTTCGTTTTGGATGCCCTATATATATTTATGAAAATATTTTCGAAATAGCAGGAGTTGATAAATCTGAAAAAACAGAAAGTGTTGGAGATACAAAAAAAGTAGCTACATCCACACCTTCCACATCGAAAAGCAATGTTGACCTTAAATCACTGGCATTAGAAGAGCTGCACACACTACTCAATGAAGTGTTAGAACAAGAAGATTATATCCGGGCTATTTCCATTCGAGATGAGATAAACTCTCGAAAATAATACAGCATCTTATGTACGCAGTCATCTTTACCTATCAATTTAATCCTGGCATGCCGAATGAAGAATACAAACATCATTCCAAAATGCTGAATAATTCAGTAAAAGGCCAAAAGGGATTTATTAAAGTAAAAGATTTCTCAAATGATGACGAAAAGGTGAGCATCTCCTATTGGGAAACATTAGAAGATATAGCAAAATGGTCTGCAGATAACGGACATATCATAGCAAAGCAATTTGGCAAAGAACAAGGATACGCATACTACACTGTTGAAATAAGTCATATAGTGAAGTCGTATTAATACTTTATCTATTAAATGATCATATTCCCAAACTGTAAAATTAATTTAGGACTAAGTGTTGTTTCCAAAAGAGATGATGGCTATCATAATATTGAAACCATCTTTTATCCGATTCCATTTTACGATATTCTTGAGGTAATTACAGACAAGCAAACGTCTAACAACGACGTTATACTTTCTACCTCAGGAAAAATAATCCAAGGAGAAGAAGAAAAAAATCTATGTATCAAAGCATATAGGCTACTCCAAAAAGATTTCCCTGAGTTACCAGCTATTTCAATTCATCTTCATAAGAATATCCCCATGGGAGCCGGACTAGGTGGCGGTTCCTCTGATGGAGCGTATATGATTAAGGTGCTGAATGAGAAATTCAATATTGGACTAGATTCCATAAAAATGAAATCATATGCGTTGCAATTAGGAAGTGATTGTCCATTTTTCATAGACAACAAACCTGCTTTTGCTGAAGGGAGAGGTGAGATTCTTAATGAGGTTCAGATTGATTTATCAGGGTATGGAATTGTTTTGATTAATCCGGTCATACACGTTAGTACGGCTGAAGCATTTAGAAATATTTCACCTAGGGCACCGGCACACCCCTATACAGAGATCATAAACCAACCGGTAAACCAATGGAAAGATTCCCTTTTCAACGATTTTGAGAAAACGGTTTTTGAAATACACCCTGCAATACAGAAAATTAAAGAAAAACTATATAAAGCCGGTGCCCGTTATGCTTCGATGACAGGAACGGGATCAACGGTGTATGGAATCTTCGAAGATCATGTTCCGGAAAACATCATATCGGAGGACCATTATGAAGTCATCTTAGTACAAAACGGAAAATCACGAAGAGCATAAATCTTGCTGATTTATTCTATATTTGTATCATGCATTGCAACAGTTTGAAGTCATTTTATTTTCTTGCACATAACCTAGACTTGCTTAACCACTAGCTAGTTATCCGTCAGATGATGAACATCAGACGTGGGCCTTGCTTAAGGCATTTCACTATTTTATTTTCGCATTTAAACATGATTTCAGCAATTAGATGCTGATTTCAAAAAATACATAACATGACTAATCAATCGCCACAATATTTTATCGATTTAGAATCTGAATACGGAGCGCATAATTATCATCCACTACCTGTAGTAATTTCCAAAGCCGCTGGATGTGAAGTATGGGATGTGCAAGGAAAAAAATATTTTGATTTTCTGAGTGGCTACTCTGCAGTGAATCAAGGCCATTGTCACCCGAAGATCATCGCAGCCCTAATAGATCAAGCTCAAACACTAACCCTTACTTCAAGAGCATTTTATAATGATAAACTGGGAGAGTATGAAAAATACATTACTACCCTTCTAGGCTATGATAAAATTCTTCCCATGAATTCAGGAGCAGAAGCGGTTGAAACGGGAATAAAATTAGCTCGTCGCTGGGGGTATGAAGTAAAAGGGATTCCAGAAAACAAAGCTCGAATCGTTGTATGTGAAGGCAACTTTCATGGACGCACAAGTGCTGTGATTTCATTTAGTACAGATCCATCGTCCTATACCAACTTCGGCCCCTATATGCCCGGCTTTGATATCATTCCATATAATGACCTCGATGCACTAACAAAAGCACTTGAAGATAAAAACGTAGCTGCATTTTTAGTGGAACCCATACAAGGTGAAGCCGGAATTCTAGTTCCCGATGAAGGGTTTTTAAAGAAAGCAAGTGAGATGTGTCGTGCAGCCAATGTATTATTGATTGCAGATGAAATTCAAACAGGTTTATGCAGAACGGGTAAAATGCTCTGTTCAGATCATGAAGACGTAAGACCTGATATTCTACTTTTAGGCAAGGCGTTGAGTGGTGGCGTTTTTCCAATTAGTGGAGTGTTGGCTGACAATGAAATCATGCTCACCATTAAACCAGGTGAACATGGATCTACGTTCGGGGGAAGTCCACTAGCAAGCGTGGTAGCGAAAAAAGCATTGGAAGTATTAGTAGATGAAAAAATGGCTGAAAACGCCATTATCATGGGTGAACTTTTTAGAAAAGAGCTCAAGGCAATCAACTCACCCCTTATTAAAATAGTGAGAGGAAAAGGGTTGATGAATGCCATTGTCATTGATCATACAGATCCTGAAGCGGCATGGGACCTTTGTGGTGTTTTCATGCAAAATGGATTATTGTGTAAACCAACTCATGGAGATAAAATTCGACTTACTCCACCACTACTCATTAATGAGGGTCAAATACATGAATCCATTGAGATTATTGCAAAATCACTGAATGCATTTGCATCTTAATAGGCTGAAAGACATTTGATGCCCGTTTTATCAATACCTGGTTTATGAACTAGGCACAACCGCCTAAACATTTTTTTGTAAATTTGCACTCAATTATACACTGAATGAGCGAAGAAAGGTCACTGAATTTTTTAGAAGAAATTGTTGAAGCCGATTTAGCATCTGCCAAACACACCATTATACATACGCGATTTCCTCCTGAACCAAATGGGTACTTGCATATTGGACATGCAAAAAGCATCTGCCTAAACTTCGGCTTAGCAGATAAATATGGGGGCAAAACAAACCTTCGCTTTGATGATACCAATCCAGTTACAGAAGACACTGAATATGTTGAGTCCATTAAAGCAGATGTGAGATGGCTAGGATTTGATTGGGAGGAAGAGCATTATGCGTCTGACTATTTTGATCAATTATACACGCTTGCAGTTGACTTAATTAACAAAGGGCTTGCCTATGTTGAGGATATGAGTGCTGAGGAAATAGCCGCATCAAAAGGTACACCAACTGAACCAGGCAAGGAAAGTCCGGCACGAAGCAGAACTATAGAAGAAAACCTTCGCTTGTTCACGGCCATGAAAAATGGCGAGTATAATGATGGAGAAAAGGTATTGAGGGCTAAAGTGGATATGGCTTCTCCTAATATGCATATGCGTGATCCTATCATGTATCGCATCAAGAAGACAAATCACCATAGAACAGGTGATACATGGTGTATCTATCCTATGTATGATTTTGCGCATGGCCAATCCGATTCGATTGAAAACATCACCCATTCTATTTGTACCCTTGAATTTGAGGTACATCGACCATTGTACAATTGGTACATTGAACAACTGAATACATTCCCGTCAACACAATTTGAATTTGCTCGATTGAATTTGACCTATACAGTAATGAGCAAGCGAAAATTGCTTCAGTTGGTTCAAGAGAATTTAGTTGACGGATGGGATGACCCGCGTATGCCCACCATTTCTGGTTTAAGGAGAAGGGGCTTTACCCCAGCCTCAATTCGGAATTTTTGTGAGAAAATCGGCGTACAACGGAGAGAAAATATCATTGACTTTGGGCTATTGGAATTTTGTATACGAGAGGACTTGAATAAAACCGCCAATAGAAGAATGGTCGTTTTAGACCCCATTAAACTCATCATCACCAATTACCCAGAGGGTAAATCGGAGATCCTTAAAGGAGAAAATAACCCTGAAATGGAAGATAATGGTGGTTACCGCGACTTGCCATTTTCAAGAGAATTGTGGATTGAATCGGAGGATTTCCAAGAGGTACCTCAGAAGAAATGGTTTAGGCTAGCACCCGATATGAAAGTACGTTTAAAGAGTGCCTATATCGTTCAATGCACTGGATTCAATAAAGATGCTCAGGGAAAAGTGACGGAAGTATTATGTGAGTACATTCCGGAAAGCAAAAGTGGATCAGATACATCAGGTATTAATGTAAAAGGCACAATACATTGGATATCAGCAGATTCAGCACTTAATGCTGAAGTAAGGCTTTATGATAGATTATTCAATGCGGAGAATCCGTTAGACGAAGAAGGCGATTTTAAATCGAATATGAATCCTAATAGCTTGGTGATCATCCCCCAAGCAAAAATAGAACCTGACCTTAAACATGCTCTTCCTGGCGATCAGTTTCAATTCATTCGGAAAGGCTATTTCTGCCTAGACCCTAAATTCACTACAGCCGAAAAACTTGTCTTCAACAGAACCGTAACGTTGAAAGATGCTTGGGCGAAGATGGGGGAGAAATGAGGGGTTAGATGTTAGACGTTAGATGTTAGATGTTAGATGTTAGACATTAGGTGTTGGGAGTTGGGGGTTGGACGATGTTTCACTATTGCCTATTGCCTCTTGCCTATTCCCTCTTTGCCACTTTTATCGCTAGACGCTGGGCGCTGAACGCTGTTTCACTCTTGCCTATTCCCTCTTTGTCCCTTTGTGCCTATGCCCCTTTTTCGCTTGACGCTAAGCGCTGAACGCTGTTTCACTCTT
>CANGBH010000080.1 GCA_947451935.1 Chitinophagaceae bacterium | reverse complement strand
TTATTTAAAAATGGCTCGCCCTGAAAATAAAAACTCAGGTATATTAATTGCTTATGAATTGCGTCGATCGTCTCTTTAAAAAAATCAATTTTTATGGTCCCCGTAGCGCGGGTGAAAGATTTTAATCCACTCGGGCATTCAGGACAAGAAAGGTTGCATGCGGTTGTAGGCTCAACAGAGATTGATATAGGCAATCCCCAAATGATAGGTTTTGATATAAGACGACTCAAATAATAACTCGAGAGAATTTTACATGCATTCCAACCTCGTGTAAAACTTAGTTTTGATAAAAAATTAATGGTATCGGATAGATTAAATTGGTGCATTGGTATGTAAAAATAAAGAAAGTCTAGGTCGTTCAGTCGATTTACAGAGACTATATATAAAAAAGCAAGATACCGCTATTCCCAAATCATTAACTACTTTTCAAAAGGCACTTAATACTCTATCAAATTTTTTATCTTTCATATAAACTTCTGTTGCAGAAGAGGAGAAATTTTTATGACGAAACCTTCCAAAATAGCAAATATTTTCGGAGGAAACATTCAGAGAAAAATCCTGTAATCATAAAATATGTTCTCAAATAATACCAGAAGGTTATCTTCGAACTTTATAAACTATAAATTGTTAGAAGTACCATGGAACCAGAAGTAAGAGAATTTCTACAAAAGATCGTATGGTCACTCTTCTCTGTATTAGTGTGGCTACTCATTAATACCCTTGTTGGATTGAAATTCGGATTTGCCATCATCGAAAACGAGCATATAACTGGAACCGTCATTTTTTATACTTGGTTAATTATTAGCTTTTATTTTCTTTTCAAGCTTTTCAAAAGATTGTGGAAATCCCATCTTTGATAAACAATTGATTTAAAAAATAAATCCCCAACCATAAGCTGAGGATTTATTAAATGCACATGTAATAACTCATCACACGTTAATCATCACTTTGAATCTAAAATAATTGGAGTGCCTTTAGACGGCATGACAATTATTTTAGAATTAGCTGATTTCGCTAGTTCTTTCATCGCTTGAATTTGTTCGTACTGCAACTGTTTATCACTCAAACTCATACTGATAATACGTTGATAATCTGCAATACCTTGCCCTTCTACTCTTTTACGCTCTGCTTCTTGTTTTTCCTTTTGTAGCACAAACTGCATTTTTTGTGCCTCCTGCTCAGCATTAATTTTTTGCTCAATAGTAGATTTTACTGAAGCTGGGAGTGTAATATTTCTAACCAATAAGTTTTCTAAGATGAGGCCGCGTTTTTTAAAATCGGTTTCTATGGTTTTGAAAATTCTAGTCTGAAACTCATCACGTTTAGTAGAGTACAAGGCAACCGCCTCATAATACACCGAATTATCTCTAATTCTTGTTCTTGTTATAGGTCGTACAATCTTATCTTCAAAATCTACTCCAATCTCTCTAAGCATTCTACCAGCTTCTGAAGGATTTACACGATAAAGAACCGAAAGATCAATAGTAACTTCCAATCCATCTGATGTCAATACTTTTATAGCATCATCGCCAGATTTAGCACCTTCATCGTGAACTCCACTCATGGTATAATTAAGTGTTCTCACATCTATAGTGGTAACATCCATTAATGGATTTATAAAATTTAGTCCGCTGGATAGGCTCTCATTCTGCACTTTACCAAATAATGACTTAACACCAACATAACCAGCATCAACCTGCTTTACACATGCGGTGAGAACTCCAATGGAGAGAATGACTATACCGGTTACTCTAATTTGTCCGGCGAAACGACTAAATGGACTTTCTGTGCGCAATAACGATGCACCAATGACAAAAACAATAATACCAAGGATAATAAGAAACATATAAAATGATTTTGAGAAAGAGTTAAATATCTAGGAAATGGTTGCGTAGGCTTAGCTACTATGGTCAGAAATAATAACCCATTTCCCGTGTTGCTTTTCAAAGGTAAGGGTATAATGGCCGCCAACATCACCAGCATTTCTCTTAAGCATCCATCGACCAACAACTAGGTAATGTTTACGCCCTAATCGCTTCAAATGAAGAATATCAAACTTTAATGTGCCCATCTTATCTGGACCATTATAATTCTTTTTATAACTCTGAAGGGTTGAGCTATACCCATAAGTAACCCCAGACTTGCCGATATACATAAGAGAATCACTTTCCATGTAGCCAACCATAAAATGGTCTAAATCGCCTTTATTCCAAGCAATGGTTTGTTGATCTAAAATAGATAGAATAGCCTTTTCATCTTTCGACTGAGCGGCCAGGAATAAACTAGAGAAAATGAATGAAGTGAATAGCAAATACCGTCGCATATGTTTTCTTTAAAAATTGAATAAAGAGCTTCACTACGCAATGTAGTGCGATGAAATGCGTCAGTCACTTGCTCCCAGGGTATTAAGCCCAGGCCCTGTCCCCTTTTTTATAAGGCACACACCCTTCATATTTACCAGGAACCGCTACATAACGCAATGCTTGGGTAGCTCCTATTTCAGAAGTAAAATACCCCAATAAGGTGAGTTGCTTGATTAATCCGAAATAATGAGCAGGATCAGTGTCCTTTTTTGCCGTATTGTAGGCCTTTAATTGCTTATTGAGGTCTTTAATCAGTGTGGTGCGTTCAGAAACAGTTGAATCCATGAATGACTTACCATTCATCTTTTTTGATGCTTCATCAATTTTTGCAAGACCGTCCATGAAAATTTTCTGGTCTTTTTCTTCATAACAATCAGTGACCATGATATTCATAAATGACCCTACCATAGCGGCTTTAGCACCAGGCGTATTCGTTGTAGGCATAATGGTTTCAGCTACTTCATCCAGAAAGGCAATTTGATCTTTCCCTAATATACTGACTGATGGATTCGTTTTGTCGCTCGTTTTACAGCCCTGTAAAAAGACTGAACCTCCAATTACTGTACCACCTAAAATGAGGGCAACTCTTTCCAATGCAATTCGTCTGTTCATAATGACCGATTTATACTCTAATGTACAAAACAATTAGGATTTCCATATGGGTTTGTGAAGTTGTATTCGGCCCTGTCCGTTTCCCCCGAAAATTGAATTCCGGCTAAAATCTAAAGCAAAAATAAAGTTGCGGTCAGGTGTTTTTCAATTATGAATGAATGCTGTACCTTGCATGCCATGGCTTTATTAGAAATCAGATTGCCAAAATCGATTGCTCATGCGTTGAGTCTGCCAGAGAACTCTCCAAAAAGACAACAACTGCGGGTATTGAAAAAGCTTTTAAAAAAAGCCAAAGAAACCCGCTTTGGTCAGCATTTTAATTTCGAGGAAATACTAAATGATAAAAGTCCAGAGAAAAAATTTCGGGAACAAGTAAAGGCATACGACTACAATACCATTTATGCTGAGTGGTGGAATCAAACCTTAAGTGGTGATGAAGATGTATGCTGGCCGGGGAAAATAAAATATTTTGCCCTAAGTTCAGGCACATCAGAGGCTTCTAGCAAGTATATTCCGATTACTAAGGACCTCATGAAGGGCAATAGGGTTAGCATGGTCAAGCAGTTGCTTTCCCTAAGAAACTATGAAAACATCCCCTGGAAATCTGTCGGTAAAGGATACCTCATGTTAGGCGGAAGTACCGATTTGCAAAAAGGACCTGGCTACTTTGCCGGGGATCTAAGTGGCATTACAGCTAAGAAAGCACCATTTTGGTTCTCTCCTTTCTATAAACCAGGTAAGAAAATCGCTAAGACAAACGATTGGAACAAGAAACTTGAAGCCATTGTTGAAGAAGCTCCGAATTGGGATATTGGATTTCTAGTGGGGATTCCAGCTTGGATCCAAATGTGCATGGAACTCATTATTAAACGGTACAATTTAAAAGATATCCATGAAATCTGGCCAAACCTTGCATTTTTCTGTCATGGTGGTGTTGCCTTTGAACCCTATAAAAAAGGATTTGAAAAATTATTAGGAAAGCCACTTACCTACATTGAAACATACCTTGCATCAGAAGGATTTATCGCCTACCATGATAGACAACATCATGATGGGATGAAATTGGTATTGAATGAACATATTTTTTTCGAGTTCATTCCGTTTGATGACGAAAATTTTGATGCAGCAGGAAATCTTGTAGAAAACCCAACTTCATTACTTATCGACGAAGTTGAAAAAGGGAAAGACTATGCTATCTTAATAAGTACGGCAGCGGGGGCATGGCGTTATTTAATTGGAGACACGATACGTTTCGTTAACCTAGAAAAATCTGAAATCATCATAACAGGCAGAACGAAACATTTCTTAAGTCTTGCCGGCGAACACCTGAGTGTAGATAATATGAATAAAGCTATTCAAGAGGTGAGTGAAAAATTGAACATCAATGTTTCTGAATTCACCGTCGCTGGCATTCCTATTGATCGATTTTTCGGGCACCATTGGTATATTGGAACCGATGATCCTGTAGATAAAAAAATATTGACTCAACTCCTTGATGAATCGTTAAAATCCATCAACGATGATTATGCTACTGAGAGAATTAGTGTGTTAAAAGACATCTCAGTGGATGTTCTTCCTGAAAAAACTTTTATGGACTTCTTGGAGTTCAAAGGAAAAGTGGGAGGGCAACATAAGTTCCCTAGAGTGATAAAAGGGGCTCTCTATGAAGAATGGCTAAATTTTATAAAATAGAATAGGATTTCAGTGAAGTGCATCAATCAGAGATTGCCACTGAGCTATTGAAATAAATTTCTTGAACTAAATAAGAAAAAGTGCTTGAATCAGTTATAAAAGGAATCGGTCTTGGACTCATCTTCGTATTATCGGTTGGACCGGTCATTTTTACTATCATAAAACAGAGTATCAATAACGGAACAAAAGGTGGATTTAGTTTTGTGGCAGGAGTTTGGTTAAGTGATATAATGCTTGTTGTGGCAAGCAATGCGTTTTCTGATTTTGTAATAGAAGCTATGCATTTCAAAACCACAATAAGTTATGTTGGCTCTGCATTCATTATTTCAATGGGAGCATTTTATATCTTTTTTAAAAAAGTATCGCTGCCAGTTGGGTCATCTGAAATGGAAGTGAAATTCGGGAAGAGAGATTTCACCAAAGCGTTTATGTCCGGTTTAATTATCAATACACTCAACCCGAGTGTAATTCTTTTTTGGCTAATTAACGCTACAGCATTCGCTGCTACCCATAGCCTTTCAGAAAGAATTATTCTTTTTTCAACTTGCCTACTTGTAAATATGATTGGTGATGTTGCCAAGATAATGCTTGCTGCCAAAATTCGACATAAATTAACAATTCATAATATTAGAATCATCAATATAATATCAGGGCTTATCTTAATTGGATTTGGTGTTGCCATCGTCTATGGTATACTTTACTTAAATAAATAAAATGCAACTAGGCCCAAAATCAATCAACACACTACTCACTTTATTGATCAGTATTTTGTGCCTCTCTAGTTATGCACAACAGTCTGATATCATTGTTTTTAAAAAAGGAAATAGCAGAACTATTAAAACCTATTTCCCCGGAATACAAATTCACTTTGTGTCAATTGCAGGAAATGAAGTTGAAGGAATGATAAAGAAAATAGTAAAGGATAGCATTTATATTAATACATATGATTCACGTCCACAATATACGATCTGGGGATCTAGTTTTTGGGATACGGTTAGTGTATCACTATCAAAATATCATATCAAAGAAATAAGGGAAATCGTAAAACCCCCTCAACGATTTGCATTCATTAAAAATGGGTTTATATTTATTGTTGGAGGTCTTGGTTATGCCATTCTACATAGTGTAAATGCTTTATACCTAAAAGAAAAAATAGATCCCAAAACAATTGGCCTTTCTGCTGCATCGATTGCGACGGGCATTGTCCTAAAAAAATTGAATAAGAATACTATAACACTTGGTAAACGTCATTACCTTCAATATATACCCTTAAATTAATTTTCAGTTGATTCGATTATTAAAAAAAATATTCCTCATTCTATTTTTTGCACAGCTAGTCTACATTATACTGCTAAAATTTATTGATGCCCCAATTACCGTAACACAAATCGCAAGCATACTGCAGGGAGATGGATTTAATAGGACGCATGTAAAAATGCACGAGATCTCTAAAGAGGCAAAATTAGCCGTTATCGCATCCGAGGATCAGCTTTTCCCAGACCACAGCGGATTCGATTTTAAAAATATTCAAAAAGCACTTGCCTACAATAAAAAAAAACCAGGAAGGGTAAGGGGCGCATCTACTATCTCTCAACAAGTAGCCAAAAATATTTTTCTATGGCAGGGCAGAAGTTGGATAAGAAAAGGGCTAGAAGTTTATTTTACATTCATGATTGAATTCATTTGGGGGAAAACAAGAATTTTGGAAGTTTACCTAAACGAAGCTGAAATGGGAAAAGGAATTTTCGGAATTGAAGCTGCTTCAAAGAAATATTTTAAACACTCTGCATCAAAACTATCCAGATCTGAGGCTGCAATGATCGCAGCAAGTCTTCCTAATCCAGCAAGATTTACAGTAAAACCACTATCACCTTTTGTATCAAGAAAATATCCTTGGGTAATGAGACAAATGAATAATCTTCAGGGAGACCCAGATATAAAAAATATTATCTCCGATTAAGTATTCAAACTCCTCTATACAACACGATAGAAAATATATTTTATTGAAAAGATTTTCTGAGGTTGTCAACCCAATTTATTGCCTGTTGAGTTCTTTCAATTTCAGATCCTGTAACCTCAAACCAAGGTGTTTGCTGGTTGATGAGGATATCCTTGTAATAATTATATAGAGACGCACGCTTTTCTACTTCAGGATACTCCCTAAGTTCATCTTTGGTCCAGGGAAGATCATGTTTACACAGAAGATAGCCATCATATTTTCTTTCTGAGATTTGATTCAAAATCCATGGATCACATTGATCAAAGACAAATTCACTCCACACTTTCATCACATACATATCGGTGTCGATAAATAATATAGGCTGCTTTGTTGAATCATTTTTTGAATGATGTATAGAAAGTTCTATAAGAGCTTTCTCTTCCAAGGCCA
>CANGBH010000079.1 GCA_947451935.1 Chitinophagaceae bacterium | reverse complement strand
GTTATCGCTAGTCCGAATACTACACACTTCCCATACGCGAAAGCCGCACTACTTGCAGGGAAACATGTCGTAGTTGAAAAACCCTTTACGAACAACACGGCAGAGGCAATGGAATTAGTAGAGCTTTCACGAAGCACAGGAAAGCTATGTGCCGTCTTTCATAACAGACGCTATGTAGCTGATTTCTTGACCATGAAGTCAATCATAGAAACAGGACTCATTGGAGAACCACGTGAATTTTTTGCACACTATGACCGATATAGACCAGATCCAAGAACATATGGCCTATGGAGAGAAGAGGCTTTGCCAGGCAGTGGTATTTTTTATGATCTTGGTCCACATTTAATCGACCAAGCCTTAATGTTATTTGGTAAACCAACATCCATCACAGCAGACATCAGAAAATTAAAGACCTATTCAAAAGTTGACGACTACTTTGATCTTAAACTCGATTACGGAAACCTCATTGTAACACTTCATTCAAGCATGCTTGTTAGAGAGATGGGGCCACGATATATGTTGCATGGCACAAAGGGCTCATTCATCAAATCGGGAGAAGACCCTCAAGAAGAATTACTTAAGGCCGGTGCAATCCCAATTTCTGCAGACTGGGGCAAGGAAGAAGAAAAAAATTTCGGACTTCTTCATACAGAAGTAGATGGTAAAATCATTAGGGAAATTTATCCTTCACTCCAAGGAGGATTTGGAATGTTCTACAAAAACCTTCAGCAAGCCATTGAGAACGGAACTACATCAACAGAAACACCTGAGCATGGATACAATGTCATCAAACTCATCGAACTGGCATTTGAGAGTTCGGATAAAAAGGCGACTATTGAGGTGGTGGGCTTAATTTAAATAGACGTGAGACGAGAGGTATGAGATTAGAGGGAACAACATTGTCTCATCACTCTAATCTCACATCTCACGTCTGCCTTATATATATTGATTAATAATATTCTCCAACCACTCCTGCTTTCCACTAGTTTGCTTAGGTTCTCCTTGTGCAAAGGCATACTTTCTTAAATCTTCTAATGAAAGTTTTCCTTGCTCAAACAAATTGCCTTCGCCTGAATCGAAAGAAGCGTATCTGTTTTTTCTGAACTCTTTATAGGGA
Source organism: Chitinophagaceae bacterium (assembly GCA_947451935.1). Lineage (GTDB taxonomy): Bacteria > Bacteroidota > Bacteroidia > Chitinophagales > Chitinophagaceae > Pollutibacter. Next base: position 5,983 of record CANGBH010000079.1, on the reverse strand, counting down.
GAATGTTGTAAAATTTTATCTGCAACAACCATAGCTCTTGCGAAGGCGTCCATGCCACCAATGTGTGCATAGAAAAGATCTTCTGGGTCAGTTGAATTCCTTCTTGTCTTAGCATCAAAATTTACACCACCACCAGCAAATCCACCAGCTTCGATAATAATCAATAATGATTCTACCAATTCATTCAATTGCATGGGGAACTGATCCGTATCCCAACCATTTTGTGCATCACCACGATTTGCATCAATACTACCTAACATGCCAGCATCAGCAGCCACTTGCAATTCATGCTGAAAGGTATGTCCAGCAAGCGTTGCGTGATTCACTTCAATATTCAATTTGAAATCATTTTCTAAACCGTATTTGTTTAAGAAACCAATTACGGTTGCAGAGTCATAATCATATTGATGCTTAGTTGGCTCACATGGTTTCGGCTCGATGAAGAATGTCCCTTTAAATCCATTTTTTCTTGCATAATCCTTTGCAGCATGAAGAAACTTCGCCAAATGTTCTTGCTCACGCTTCATGTCTGTATTCAACAAGGTCATATACCCTTCTCTTCCTCCCCAGAAAACGTAATTCTCGCCACCAAGTTTGATGGTAGCATCCAATGCATTTTTCACTTGAGTTGCTGCATGTGCCACAACATTAAAATCAGGATTCGTACTAGCACCATTCATGTAACGAGGATTTGAAAACACATTGGCAGTACCCCATAATAACTTCACCCCACTTGCTTTTTGCTTAAGCGAAGCATAATCCACAATAGAAGCCAAGTTGCTTTCATATTCAGACAAACTTGACCCTTCATCAACCAAATCAATATCATGAAAACAATAGTATGGAACACCAAGCTTTGTTATGAATTCAAATGCGGCATCCATTTTATCTTTAGCACGATCTACTGCACCTGGTGCTTTATCCCATGCAAATTGTTTAGTGCCCGGACCAAATGGATCTGCGCCGGTATTGCAAAAGCTATGCCAATAGGCCACAGCAAACCTGAAATATTCTTTCATGGTTTTTCCACCTATCAATTGATCTTCATTATACCACTTATAAGCTAATGGATTATCAGAAGTTGGACCTTCGTATTTAATCTTACCGATTCCAGGAAAAAATTCTTTGTTACCAAGTGTAATTGACATTATCGTTAATTTAAAATGTTTAGTGTGTTTAGGAGACTAAAGATAATAATGAAAAAGATATTATATTTAGGAAAAATGAGCCGACTATAACGAAAGATTATTTTTCCAATTTACATAAGCTTCACCATATTGTTTTTGCAACGATTGATTGGGTTCCACTTTCTGTAAAACAGTCAATCCCTTAAAGCATTGATCTGAATTTTTATATAATCCTGCTCCTAAACCAGCCGCACGAGCTGCACCTTGAGCACCATCTGTGTTCACCAATTCAATTGTTGCACCAGTGGTATTAGAAAAAGCTTCTGCAAATAAATCACTTAAAAACATATTTGCTTTACCTGCGCGAACTGTTTTGATTTGAAGACCCATCTTGACCATAATCTCAATACCATAATACAACGCAAAAACAATACCTTCTTGCGCTGCCCTAGCCATATGAGAACGATCATGTCGATTTAAATGCAGGTTTTTCATAGATGCACCAAGGTCTCTATTTTCCAAAACCCGTTCAGCCCCATTTCCAAAAGGATAACAGAGCAACCCGTCGGCTCCGATAGGTGTCTTAGCCGCAATCTGATTTATCTCTGGATAAGAAGCCCCAGCAAACACATTTTTCTGTACCCAACTATTTAATATGCCCGTACCATTGATACAGAGCAATACACCATATCTATTCGCTTCTTGAGTATGGTTAACATGGACAAATGAATTTACTCTTGATAATGGATCATACGATGGTGTGTCTATTACACCATACACTACACCTGATGTTCCAGCAGTGGCAGCGATTTCACCTGGCTGCAATACATTTAAAGAAAATGCGTTGTTTGGTTGATCTCCTGCACGATAGGTAACGGGGATATCTTCCTCTAGGCCAAGTTGATCAGCAGCTTCTTTGGTTAAAAATCCCTGCTCCCCAAATTGAGGAACGGTTGAGCAAATTAAACGTTCGTCAATTCCATAATACTCCAACAATTCATGCGCCAACGTACTATTTTTTGCATCCCAAAGTATGCCTTCTGATAAACCTGAAATGGTTGTACGCATTTCACCTGTTAGTTTATAGGCTATATAATCTCCAGGCAACATTACTTTGTAAATACGTTTATACAATTCTGGCTCATTTTCCTTAACCCACTTCAATTTAGAAGCGGTAAGATTGCCAGGTGAATTCAAATAATGCTCTAAGCAAAAGTTTTCACCAAGTGAGGCGAGGGCTTTATTACCAATCTCTACCGCTCTGCTGTCGCACCATATAATGGAAGAACGTACTGGTTCTCCGTCTCGATCAACAGCAACTAGTCCATGCATTTGATACGAAATACCTATAGCAGCAATCTCATTTTTTTTGAATTGAACATCTGTATGCAACATATTCATTGCATTGGTTAACTCTGCCCACCAAAGGGATGGGTCTTGTTCTGCAAATCCTTTTTGAGGAGAAGCAATTTGCATTTCAGATGAAGGAGAAAAAGCAGTCCCAATGCATATACCAGTATCTACTGAAATCAATGCACATTTCACAGATGATGAACCAATGTCAATTCCCAATAAATATTTCATTCTTTATTTTTTCACAGTTGAAAAAGCATAGATGGTCTGACTAACAAATTTTTCACCTGGCTTAAGTAACGTGGAAGGGAATGAAGGCTCATTTGGTGAGTTTGGAAAATGTTGAGTTTCCAAGCACAATGCAGTACGATGCTGATATGCAATACCATGTCCTTGTTCCGTGCCATCTAAAAAATTACCAGAATAAAACTGCACCCCAGGCTCTGTGGTGAACACTTCCATCTTGCGACCTGATTTTTCTTCTACCACAACTGCAGCAAGATTCAATTTATCTTTTGAAAGATTTAATACATAATTATGATCATACCCTTTGCCAAATTTAATTTGCTCATCATCAGCATCAATGTCTTTGCCAACTGCCTTGGGTGTTGTAAAATCAAATGGAGTGTTCACGACGGACTTCAACTCACCTGTTGGAATCAATGTGCTATCAACAGGAGTGAATCGTGAGGCATTCAATTGAACTAGATGTGAAGCTATTGGTGAACTAAGGTCTCCAGACAAATTGAAGTAAGCATGATTTGCAAAATTTGCAACCGTAGTTTTATTGGTTGTAGCAGCATAATCAATTTGAATGCTATTGTTTTCCAAAAGTGTATAGGTCACTTTTAAATCCAAGTCTCCAGGATAACCATTCTCACCGTCTTTAACAAGAATAGAAAATTCAACGCCATTAGCTATCTCTTTGGCCTCCCACACTTGCTTATCAATACTCTTAACTCCACCATGGAGTGTATTAGGTCCGTTATTAGTTGGTGCACTATATTCGACCCCATCGATTTTAAATTTACCAAGTGCAATTCGATTTGCATAACGTCCTACAATACATCCAAAGTATGCTTTCCCTGCATAATATCCACCTATGCTATCATAACCAAAGGTTACATTTTCAATTTTACCTACTGCGTCTGGCACATTAATACTCACCACTGTTGCTCCATAGTTGGTCAACTCCACCATCATGCCATTTTTATTTTGCAAGGTATAAAGTCCAACCGCTTTACCTTGAATTGTATCCGTAAACAATGAGGCCTTAGTTTGTGCTGAAGTATCCATATCCTTTTTTTCATTTTTGAGGTTGCAAGAAATTAATACAGAAAGCAGAATGAGAGAAAATAAAATTGTTTTTTTCATGGCAAAATTTTTTATTAAAATGCTGATGCGCCGTTGCATGTGCCTGCAATATAATGTTTCGGTTTCAATCCAAATGACTTTAGATATAGTCCATTTACCTGATCAACAATAGCGTCTACCTTAGATTCCTCCACCAGGTTCAATGTACATCCACCGAATCCCCCTCCCATCATGCGTGCACCCCAAACACCATCCATTCCCCTAACCGCATCAACCAACATATCAAGTTCAGTACAACTTACTTCATATTCATTTTTCAATCCTTCATGCGATTGATATAATATAGTACCTGCCTCATGCCAATCGTTTTTTGAAACGGCTTCAGCAAAGGAATTCAATCGGCTATTTTCTTCCACAACATATTTTGCACGCTTGAACAACACGGGATTTATATTCGATTGAATAGCAGACAACATCGTCATATCAACACCGCGTAATGATTGAACGGGGTGCCCAAGGTTTTGCAAACAGCTTACGACGGCATTACATTCCTCTCTTCGTGTATTGTATTCTGATGAAGCCAACTCATGTTTTACCATGGTGTCAAACAACAACAGTTTATTTTGTCCCAAGGCAAGCGGGATATAATCAAAACTGAGACTGCGGCAATCCAACTTAATGGCTTTGTTTTCTTGTGCATGAATACTCGCAAACATGTCCATTATACCACATTGCAATCCAATAAATTCATTTTCTGATTCCTGAGCAATTTTGGTTAACTCGATTTTGCTCAGTCCACATGAAAATAATTCATTGAAGGCATAAGCAAATACTGATTCCAATGCGGCAGAAGAAGATAATCCTGCTCCAACCGGTACCTCAGATCGAATAACCGCATTAACCCCGGGAAGGTTAATGCCCCTTTTTCTAAAGGCCCTTCGAACGCCTAAAATATAATTTGCCCAAAAGGCCTCTGATTTGATGTCTGCATGGGCATCAAAACTGACTCGCTCCTCTAAATCACACGCAACCAGCGTGCATTCGTTCGAACCCGAAGGTGCAATGGCAATAGTGCAATAGAGGTCGATACCCGCTGGTAAAACAAACCCTTCATTGTAATCCGTATGTTCTCCGATTAGGTTTATTCGGGCTGGAGAACGAAAAAAAAGAGGTGATTGTCCAAACTCGGCTTCAAATAGTGCTTTTAGGGATGCTGTAGAGACCATGGAGGAATATTTATTGGTTTCCAAAGATATTGATATCCATTATTTTAGGCCACCTTTTAGAAAAGATAATAGACCAGCCAACAAACGACAGCCGTTCTTGTTACGATATTGGGAAAATTGACCCTAAAATGTGCATTAAACAGCCCTTCCGTTTTTTATAACAAGCTAAAATGATGAATTTTGCACTTCAAACTGAGAATGAGCTATGCAAGAGGAAAATGACGACATATTAGAACAGATTACCTCATCCGAATACAAATATGGTTTTGTTACGGATATTGAGGCGGATGAAGCACCTATTGGACTAAGTGAAGAAACGGTGAAGTTTATCTCCGCAAAAAAAAACGAGCCAAGCTGGATGCTTGAATACAGACTTAAATCCTACAGGCATTGGTTAACCATGGAGGAACCCGATTGGGCAAATGTGGGTTATCCGAAGATTGATTACCAAAACATCATTTACTACTCTGCGCCAAAACCAAAAGTTACCCTCAATAGCCTAGATGAGATTGACCCCGAGCTTAGAAAGACATTTGAAAAACTAGGCATTTCACTAGATGAACAAAAACGAATTTCGGGAGTAGCTGTTGATGCCGTTATGGATAGTGTCTCAGTAGCCACTACATTCAGAGAAGAACTTTCAAAAGTGGGTGTGATCTTTTGCTCTATGAGTGATGCCGTTCAAGAACATCCTGAATTGATAAAAAAATACCTAGGCTCAGTTGTTCCAGCAACAGATAATTACTTCACTGCACTAAACTCCGCTGTTTTCAGTGACGGTTCATTTTGTTTTATTCCAAAAGGCGTTCGCTGTCCAATGGAACTATCTACTTATTTCCGAATCAATGCAGCCAATACAGGCCAATTCGAACGCACGCTTATTGTTGCAGAAGAAGGAAGTTATGTGAGCTACTTGGAAGGATGTACAGCACCTATGCGCGATGAAAATCAACTTCACGCCGC
>CANGBH010000078.1 GCA_947451935.1 Chitinophagaceae bacterium | reverse complement strand
GTTGCCCTTGTTTTCGATATAGGCACTACTAAACGTTTCGCATTTTAGCTGGTAAGCATCCTTTATTTCTTCATTTAAAAATGCATTCTTAAACTTGACGTCAGCATAGCTCGCATAGTCTTTAAAACGGGCTTTCATAGCGGTCATCTGCAGGTTGATATCATCTCTGGCGTGCACAATGTATTGAGTGCCGTCAAAATAATGGCAAAGCACGGGATCTATTCGTCCGTTTTTATCATAGTCTTTTGCATAAACGCATACAGGCTCTGCAGGTGATGCTTTAAGCCAGTTATTTAATCCCTGGTTTCCTGCTATGTAATCAATATCCCCATCATTGTCAAAATCCCCAGCCACCAAACTGTTCCACCAACCTTTAGAATTTTCCAAGGCTATGCTTGCAGTAGTATTTAATTTGCCCTTATCGTTTTGAATAAAAGTGATAGGCATAAATTCTCCAGCCAGCATAATATCGGTCCAGCCATCATTGTTGTAATCAGTCCACAATGCCGTAGTCACCATGCCGAACTGGCCTTGCTGAGGCAACTGATTGCTGATATCAGTAAACTTTGGATTACCTGCAGTGCCATCGTTGCGGAGCAAATACGTTTTGGCTGGTAATGGATACTCCCCGGGGCTTACTCTTCCACATACAAGTAGATCCAGGTCGCCATCTTTATCATAATCAGCGGCCGTAATGCTGGCACCGCTGTTTGTCATATTAGGCAGTACATTTTGTGCCAGGGTAAAATTACCTTTCCCATCGTTTAGATAAAGTCTATCCTGATAGATAGAATTACCTTTTTTATCGGCAGTCGTTCCTCCACTCACCACATATAAATCAAGATCTTTGTCATTATCTGCATCAAAAAGTAATGCGCCCATATCATCAGCATGGGCTGATGAAGGCAGTGGCTTTTCTATAAATTTTCCACTTGTTTGCTGTATAAAAAATGAGCCATTATACCCGGATGCTGCACCGATAAAAAAATCATCCAACCCATCGTTATTAACATCCCCAGAAGCAAGCCCCGGACCTTCGTGTGAGCAGGTGTGCGCCAAAATTGGTTGTGCTTTAAAATCAACATAGTCATCTTCCTGGTGAAGGTAATTGATTTGCAAAAGTGAATCAACCTGGCTGAAAAATGCCGTTTGTTTTAGCACTTGGATGTTTCCTTTAACAGGGATTGCATCTGTGTATTTTAACTCAAGTAAATGGTTTGCTTTGGGCTGTTTTATTATTTGCTGACGTCCATCAGGCCAAAGTATTTTTAAGCTGTCGATTGGCTTATCATCTAAACCAAAATGCATTATCGTGGAAACACTTGAAATATAGCCTCGTATAGGCGCAACATAATTGAATTGCACCATTCCATTTTGCCAAAGCCAAACTTTGGCTTCTAGTCCATCCCTGTTTCCTTGGGGCCCTTTGCATTTAACCTTAATCCAACGACTGGCAGGAGATATTTCATTATTTCTATTTTCATAAAGCAAGGCCGGTTCATCAATATTGTTTATCACTAAATCCAGGTCGCCATCATTATCTAAATCAGCGTAAGCACTTCCATTTGAATAGGAAGGTTTGTCTAGCCCCCATTTTATAGAAAAGTCAGAAAAAGTAAGATCCTTATTGTTCTTATACATGTAGTTACTCACATGCACACCGGGGTAATTTTCCAGCAATTTCAGCCGCTCCTGTCTGTTAGCTTCTGGCGTGCCCATAAATATTGCACGCTTACCATAAACCATAAAATCTAGATTGGTAATATCAGTTCTATAACCATTGGCAATAAACAAATCTTTCCATCCGTCGTTATCGAAATCGGCAAAGAGTGGGGCCCAGCTCCATTCAGTTGCATTGACGCCAGACACCTGCGAAATCTCACTAAAACTGCCATCGCCATTGTTTAACTGTAGGGTATTTCTGACATATTGTGGTGCATAGTTCAACTGCAAGCTGTTCTGAAATTCATCGTACCGGTTTCCACCAATAGTTAATTTCCAGCGCTTATTATCTGGAGGAAGCATATCTACTGCAACCATATCTTCAAATCCATCATTGTTAAAATCTGCCACATCATTACCCATGGCATTATATGTTTGATGGCGCAAGTAATGTTTGGCTTTATTACTAAATGTACCATCATGATTATTAATCCAGATAAGGTCGTTGGTGATAAAATCGTTAGACACATATACATCAGGCCAGTTATCATTATTAATATCACAGATGGAAAGACCTAGACCAAAACCTTCTACCATAATGCGAGCTTCTTGCGACACATCAGAAAAAGTCAGATTGCCCTTATTTTGGAATAACTTACCCATTGTTGACGAAGTGCCGATCGAATCATTTTTAATCTCCCTTGCGTTATTTCGATTATAGTTTACAAAGGAATTTCGCATAAGGTACATATCCAAGTCACCATCTTTATCATAATCAAAAAAAGCTGCCTGCACATCGTAACCATCATCATCCAGGCCCATTTTAGAAGCCGATTCGGTAAACGTATTGTTCCCGTTATTTATAAAAAACAGGTTTTTCCGCTCGCTGGGTGGAGTGAATTTATTACCCGATTTACAAACGTAAATATCCATGTATCCATCCTGGTTGATATCAACTACGGATGCCCCATAGCACCAGCCCTTAGTTGAAACACCTGCCTTTTCGGTTATATCTTCAAACTGAAGATTCCCTTTATTTAAATAGAGTTTCGCCGAAACCATATTGCCAGTAAAAAAAACATCCTGCAATCCGTCGTTGTTAACATCTATTACTGCCACACCAGATCCATTGAACATATATTCAAAGTCCAAGACTGTGAGACGATCAGAGTAGGTGAGCTTATTCACGAAGTCAATACCACTTTTGGAAACAGCCACTTCCTGAAAGAGGGTATTTGATTTTTTACAGGCAAAGAAGGCAAGCAATAGAAAAACAGGGCTGATCTTTTTCAAAAATGAAATTTTTTTACGCATTGAATTTACATTAAATGAAATTATTTATTGTTTTTAAATTCCTTCCAAAACACAACAACAGGCAGATTGAGCTGCCTGTTGTTGTAGTTATTAAGAAACTAATTATTTTCTGCTAACTCAACTAAGTTGACTAGCAATGAAAGGCACAGTTAATTAATTTTGTATCAGCGAACCGTGATTTCTATCAATTTCATCTTGGGGGAAAGGATAAATTTTTGCGCCGCCAATGTTCCAGCGTACCATATCGAAATATCGAGCAGGTTCAAAACAAAGTTCTTTTTGTTTTTCTTTCTGAAGATCCTCAATTGTCGCCCCGGATAAAGCACCTAATCCAGCCCGACTCCTAGTTTTGTTAATACAGGCATCGGCTGTTTGGTAAACACTTATCCCTTTAGGAGCACCGCCATTTAACAAAGCTTCTGCATGTAACAACAACAATTCAGAATACCTGAAAAACCGTTCGTTATTGAATGTTACACCGTTTCTATAAAATGCAGGGTCTATATTCTTGCTTCCCATATATTTTTTCATAGCAAGTCCTGTAGACGATAGATCTGCAGTAAATGTGCTAGCTGATATTCCGCCGCCATCATATGAGGTTAAATCCTCACCTTCCTTGTAATAAAAAGAGGCATCTAGCCTTTTATCGCCTGGCTCTTCATCAAATAAAGCCTTCAGTTTTGTAGTAGGCACATACCAACGCTGGCTACCAGCATCTGTACGTGGATTAAAAAACCAAACACGAGCTGTACCCTGAGTAGATTTGAAATCTTCATTTCCATTATCATCCAAGATCCAGCTATTATCATCCGAATAAGGGCCTCCAAACTGGACTTCAAAAACCGATTCTTTGCTATTCTCATGGGCAGAAGCAAATACATCTTCGTAATCATCAAGTAATTCAAATCCTCCATTTTTTTCAACATCTTCAAAAGCATCTACAGCATCATTCCATTTCTGCATCCACACATTTACCTTTCCTTCATAAGCACGTGCAGACCATTTAGTAGCCCGGCCTGTATTGGCATCGTCCCATGATGTGGGCAAGTCTGCAGCTGCAGCTTTAAAATCATCCAAACTAGCTTGCAGTAGAGCGGCAGGATCACTATTTGAATAAGTTTGTTGAAGGGTTTTTGCTGTTTCCGTTACTATTGGAGCTGTTTTCCATAATTGTGCTGCTAAAAAATGAAAGAACCCTCTTAGGAATTTTGCTTCTGCTACTATAGCTTTCTTTTCGCCATCTGTAAGATCATTTTTCCCATTATCAACCTGCTCAAGTACAATGTTGGCCCTATTTATACCTTCATATATTTCTGCATACATTGTAAAAATAAACCGATTGTTTGCTTTAAAGGTTAGTGCATCTACTTCCTGCACGTCAGATGCTGAATTGCCATACGAGGTATTGAATTCAGCATCATCACTTGCCATCAAGCTTACCACCCAAAATGAACCCCAACCATTATGACCACCAAAGGAACTGGCACTATTAATTGCCCAAAAATCCTGCATGGAAGAATAAGAGCCAAATAAACCAGCATCAAAATCTGATTTTTTGGTGTAAAAAGTAGAAGTGGTTGTTTTATCAAGCGGCGTTAAATTGAGCTTATTACACGATTGAATAATTACTGTGCTTCCAATGACAACTACTATTGCCAATAAAATTTTTATAAAATATCTTTTTTCCATTGTACTATTATTTAAGGTGTAGTTAAAATATGATTTTAAAAATTAATCTGCCATCCTAACTGAACCATTCTAGATTGTGGTGCATTACCATTATCATAACCATTTAAAAACTGGTTTTCTCCACCAGCGAAACTTTGATATCTAGTAACTTCCGGATCGTATCCTTTATACTTGGTGAATGTGAAAAGGTTTGATACTGCTAGATACAACCTGGAATAAGAGATAACTCCTTTAGTTGTTTTGGAAATCGACTTAATATTATACCCTATTTGCAGGTTTTTTACGCGAAGAAATGCAGCATTTTCTAAGAAGCGATCACTAAAACCAAAGTTGTTATTGTAGCTGCTATTAGCACGTGGCATCGTGTTGCTTTTATTAGTAGGTGTCCACCTTTCTAAAATAGTAACACTCTGGTTGCCTGTTCCATTCATACTTTCGAGCCCTGAGCGAGGTCCATTATTAACTGTATAGTTACCCACTCCCTGCAACACAACGGCCACATCGAAGAGGTTATAACTAGCGGCAAAATTCATCCCATAATAAAATTTAGCAATAGGACTACCCAAAAAAGTCCGGTCATCATCGGTCAATTTTCCATCGCCATTCACATCTACAAATTTTATATCACCAGCCTTTGCACCAAGGTATCCTTCTGTAGTAGGAACCTCTGCATCGCTTTGATAAATACCATTTGTTTTATACCCGTAAAAATAACCTAACGGCTTGCCGAGTGAAATTCGCTTATCGACAAGCTGTATATAATCAATACCTTCTGGAAGCACTGTGAATTCATTTTTCACCTGGGTAAAATTGCCTCCAATGTTAAAGTTAACGGCTCCAATTTTATCCCTATAATTCGCGCTAAACTCAATTCCTTTATTGGTTAAGCTGCCCGAATTTAAATCAGCAAACTGGTAAAAGCCAGTGGATAATGCTACAGGAACACTTAACAGTAAATCCTTCGTGGTCTTGCTGAAATAATCGACAGCACCAGTAAGCTTATAATTAAACATCGTAAAGTCTAAACCAATATTTGTTTGGATAGCAGTTTCCCACTTCAAATCTGGATTAGCAAAGATGGTTGGTGCGTAGGCTGTAGCAATGCGCTGCCCGCTACCAACCACATATTTCACGAAGCTGCTAAGTGCAGGCAAGTAAGAAAAATTGGTACCTGTAAACTGATTGCCCGACTGACCCCAACCTGCCCTAATCTTCAAATCATCAAATAACTTTGAGCCTTTAAGAAAATTCTCTTCACTAAGCCTCCAACCTAGGGAGAAAGAAGGAAAAGTTCCGGTGTTATTCGCAGAACTAAACCTAGAGGATTTATCTTCTCTAACAGTAGCTGTAATCAAGTAACGTTTGTCATAAGAATAAAACAAACGAGCCAGTTTACCCTGTATATTCCAATGATCAGCAGTTTCTGCGGAACCAAATGCGTCTGATCCGCCCGCCAATCCTAGTGGAGGGTTAAACAAACCATTACCCTGTACCCTTAACCTGCGTAGCAGATAGCTGGTTTGATCGTACCCTACTAAAGCTATAATCTTATTTTTCCCAAATGTTTTATCGTAGGTAAGCGTATTGGTTAAACTAAGCGTACCTTCTTTGGGCTGCTCATTTACAATGATAGCTGGTCGTGGTCCTGTTCCAAAGTCTACAGCATTCTGGAAGAACAAACCGGTTGATTCATTATAATCAACGCCCAAACTGGCTTTATATTTCAGGCCCTTGATAGGTTCAATTTCGCTATATAAATTCCCTAATATTTTATTACTGTTCATTGTGGTGTAGCCTATATTAGGATCTGCACTCCAAAGAAAATTTTGTGCTTGGCCATCACCTCTAGTTGTCGAATTTGATAGGTTGTAACCACCTTTTTCATCGTAGGGCTGAAAAAACGGTGCATTACTTGCAGCTCCAGCGCCTGCATTGGCAAAATCTTCTGATTGAACACTCCTTTCAGCTCTGCTCAATAAAAGAGACTCCCCAAATTTTAGATACTTCCCAACTTTAGTATCGGAACTTGCTTTTGCAGAAAACCTCTTGAAACCTTGGGCCAACTGAATACCGTCCTGTTTAAAATAACCTGCTCCAAAACTATAGGTTGTATTTTCATTTCCACCTGAAATAGTTAGGTTGTTAGAAGTTGCATTACCTGTTTTAAATACCAACCCCTGCCAATCAACAGTAGGCTTTCCTGAAAATTGAGAAAAATCCCTACCAAATTCATCTTGCTGGTATTTAATAAATTGTTCGTTATTCAACACATCAAACAATTTATTCTTTGGAGCAGCTTGAGAACCTAGATAACCATCATAAGTTAGTAAGGCAGCTCCCGCCTTACCACGTTTAGTAGTAACTAAGATAACCCCGTTGTTTGCTCGAGCACCATAGATTGCGGTAGCTGATGCATCTTTTAATACATCGATGCTTTCGATATCACTTGGATTAATACCTGCTAATGGATTTGATTCCGTTGC
>CANGBH010000077.1 GCA_947451935.1 Chitinophagaceae bacterium | reverse complement strand
CATCCTCATATTTATGGTGATGTGGTGGTGCAGGATGAAGAAGACGTTAAACGAAATTGGGAAAACCTAAAACTAAAGGAAGGCAAGACTTCCATTTTAAGTGGGGTGCCCCGATCTCTTCCTCCCATGGTTCAAGCGATGCGCTTACAGGAAAAAGCCAAGCAAGTTGGATTTGAATGGGAAAACAAAGAACAAGTCTGGGAAAAGGTACTAGAAGAATCGGATGAAGTGCAAGAGGCTGTAAAAAATGCCGAGGCAGAACCAGCGGATAAGAGTTTACAAGAGAAGATGGAAGATGAGGTAGGGGACTTGTTATTTTCAGTAATCAATTATGCTCGGTTTTTGAATATCGATCCTGATAATGCATTAGCAAAGACCAATAGAAAGTTTATGGATCGTTTCCAAGCGATGGAAAAAATAGTTTCAGCCAAAGGACAGCAGATGACTGATTTAAATTTAGCTGAAATGGATGCTATATGGGATGAAGTCAAGAAACTACAAGGCTAACTTATCGTTTCGCATGCTGCTTAACTAAAAAGCGTTCAAATTCGTCTTTAGAAAAACTGCTCAGGTTATTTTCTGCAACTAATCCCCCTTTTTGTGCTGCCAAAACTCCAAAACGGATATCGTTAAAGCCGTCAATATGGTGCGCATCTGGGTCGATGGATAGAATAACTCCCTTCCTTTGTGCCTTACTCACCCATGTCCAATCCAAATCAAGTCTCCTAGGATGGGCATTAATCTCTATAACCACATCATTTGCCGCACAGGCATCAATGATTTTATCATGGTCAATAGGATAGCCCTTACGACTTAGAAGTAGTCTTCCAGTAGGATGCCCAAGTATGCAGGTGAAGGGGTTTTCGATGGCGGTGAGCAGCCTTTGCATCGCTTTTTCTTCACTCATTTTTAGGTTAGAGTGCACAGAAGCGATTACCAAGTCGAATGTACTTAGGAATTCATTGGAATAGTCAAGTGCTCCGTCATTTAAAATATCGCACTCAATACTCTTATAGATTCTAAAAGGAGCCAGTTTTTGATTCAATTCGTCAACGTATTGATGTTGTGCTTTTACGCGTTCTTCATTGAGTCCGTTTGCATAGAAAGCAACCTTGCTGTGATCACTGATAACTAGATATTCTAGGCATCTTCGTATACACTCTACTGCCATTTCTTCAATCGTATTGCTGCCATCACTCCAATCGCTATGACTATGAATGATCCCTTTAATATCCGATGTTTGAACCAATTGAGGGATAGGATTCAATTTTGCTGCATCAATTATTTCGACAGTTTCTCTTAAGAATGTAGGAATAAAATGGATCGTGGAAGCATTGAAAATTTCTTCTTCAGAATTATATCCTGATGGATTAAATGGATAATCGTTTTCCCATCGCGCAATGAATTCTTCGCTTGATGAAAATCGAAAATGCAATTCATGAAGCTTAGTTGAGTTAGTGCACCAGATTTCAATCGCTACATTTTCTTCACCAACGCATTCAATTTTTTCTGCTGATTGATTTGTTATGTTGAAGTTTCCAGAGCTGAAAAATAATTTTATATTTTCTATGGAAACATCAGTTATCCACATCAATTTTTCGATAGTTGGCAGCTGTCTAGCGAATGCGCCAGATGCTAAAATGGTATTTTTGGGGAATGCTTGTTTGAGCAATTGATCAATATGAAGAGCATATGATTCAACTTCTGAATACAGAAAATGTCCTTGGTGTTTGAAATAAAATTCAATCGCATCCGCTACATTTTTTTGCGTCTTCTCTCCAAATCCTTTGTATAATAAAAGTCGATTTTCATTGCAGGCATAGAGTAGCTCACCAATATTTTCAATGCCCATATCTTTCCAAATGGTGGAAACTTTTTTCGGACCAAGTCCTTTTATTTGCATCATCTCAAGAATGCCTTCAGGCGTTTTTTGAATGAGTGCATCAAGTGCCTCGAGTTTACCTGTTTCTAAAATTTCTATTATTTTTTTGCCAGTTGATTCGCTTATGCCTTTCACTGAAAACAATTCTGATTGTGGAATTGAAGCAAGTTGAACAGGAGCTTTTTCAATGCTGAAAGCCGCACTGGCATAGGATTTCGCCTTGAATTCATTTTCTCGATGGATGTCCATCAGTTTGCTGAGTAGGGAGAACTGTTCGGCTATTGCGTAGTTGTCAAGCATTATTTATGTATGAATTCAGATTGAATAAATTTCGAATAAATTATTGACATAAACTCATTAAAATAAAAAAGTCCCGCCGAAGCGGGACCTGTATTTTTTGCTCTAATGAAGGATTACTTCTTAGCAGCTTTCTTAGCAGCTTTCTTAGGAGCAGCTTTTTTTGCAGCTTTCTTAGGAGCAGCTTTTTTTGCAGCTTTTTTAGGAGCAGCTTTCTTAGCAGCTTTTTTAGGAGCAGCTTTTTTTGCAGCTTTCTTAGGAGCAGCTTTTTTTGCAGCCTTCTTAGGAGCAGCTTTTTTTGCAGTTGCCATTTTGTTTAGAATTTAATGGTTAGAAAAATGAATAACAGCGTAAAAGTATAAACAGTTTTTGTTATTTACAAAAATATTTTTTATACACATTGGATGTTACCCTGCAACAACTGCCGGAGTTACCGAAACGAATGTTTTATTATTCTTAGATTTTCTGAATTCTACTACACCATCAGCAATTGCAAAAATGGTAAAGTCTTTTCCAAGACCAACATTTTTACCAGGATGATATTGTGTGCCACGTTGCTTCAAGATGATGTTTCCAGAAATTGCAGCTTGACCGCCAAAGATTTTTATACCAAGTCTTTTGCTGTGTGAGTCTCTGCCGTTCTTAACACTTCCTTCGCCTTTCTTATGTGCCATAACTTAAATTTTTATTGGAGTTAATCTATTATACCGATCAGGCTATGCTGTCGATCATGATCTTTGTATAAAGTTTACGGTGTCCGATTTTTTTACGGAAGCCCTTCCTTCTTTTCATTTTAAAAGCAATCACTTTATCACCTTGCACTTCGCTGATGATCTCTGCGCTTACTTTTTCTTTTACGTCTTTTCCAACGGTTAATTTTCCGTCATTGTCTATTAACAATACCTCAGGGATATTGATTTTGTCTCCAACACTTCCTTCAATATGGGGTACATACAAAAGTTGTCCTGCTTGAACTTTAAATTGGTGACCAGCTATCTTAATAATTGCGAACATATTATTCCAAAATTTAGGAGTGCGAAGGTAAGAAGATTTTACCTTCTCCCAAAGTTTAGGCAAAAAAATCTTCTTTCTTTGTTTTGGCGGGTTTGCCTAGAGGAAGTTATCTTTGTTACCTACCAGCGCTACAAGCTATGAAGTTCAAATCATATTTAGCTAAACCTTTCGCCAGCGTAATTCAGCGGAAACTTCAAAAATCTTCTCAAACAGCCCTGGAAGATCAGCAAATTATATTGAAATCCCTCCTGTCTGAAGGCGCTAAGGCGGAATTTGGGAAGGAACACCATTTTGGTGAAATTATTGATTATAAAGGCTATACACAGGCAGTTCCTATCCGAGATTATGAAAAATATGCCCCCTATATTGCCAAAATCAAGGAGGGGAAGCAACATGTTTTATGGCCTGGCAAGCCCATTTACCTTGCTAAAACATCCGGTACCACCTCTGGAGCTAAATATATACCGATTACCAAGGATTCAATCCCTAATCATATTAATACCGCTCGGAATGCCCTTCTATTATATATAGCGGAATCTGGAAATGCCAGCTTTGCCGATGGTAGAATGATCTTTTTGTCCGGTTCGCCTGTACTCGACCGAGTGGGAGGGATTCCAACGGGTAGGTTAAGTGGTATCGTAAACCACCATATCCCGGGATACCTGAGAAAAAATCAGTTACCCTCTTACGAGACCAATTGTGTTGAAGATTGGGAAACAAAGCTAGATCGAATCGTTCAGGAAACTATTGAGCAGGATATGACCCTTATTAGCGGTATCCCCCCTTGGATGCAAATGTATTTTGACCGGTTAATGGAAAGAACTGGCAAGAAAATTGGAGATATCTTCCCTAATTTTTCCGTGCTCGTACATGGAGGGGTGAATTTTAGTCCCTATAAGTCTAAATTAATGGATAGCATCGGACGGAAAGTGGATACGGTTGAAACCTTTCCTGCCTCAGAAGGATTTTTTGCTTTTCAAGACACACTCGAACAGGAAGGGTTATTGCTCAATACGAATTCAGGCATTTTCTTTGAATTTATTCCAGCTGAGGAAATCTTTAATGAAAATCCAACTCGGTTAAGTCTAAGCGATGTGAAGGTGGGCGTAAACTATGCCCTCATCGTCAATAATAATGCAGGACTCTTTGGCTATAACATAGGAGATACCGTGAAATTTGTTTCCTTGGATCCCTATCGAATTATAGTGAGCGGCCGTATTAAGCACTTTATCTCGGCTTTCGGTGAACACGTTATAGGAGAAGAGGTAGAATACAGCATGTTGGAGGCTTCTAAAAGCCTAGATGCTCGAATCGTTGAATTTACCGTAGCCCCAATGGTAGAACAAGGTAAGGGACAATCCTATCATGAGTGGTTTGTTGAATTTGAAGAGATTCCCTCAAACCTTGAATTGTTTGCAGAAAAGGTAAATCAACATATGATGATTAAAAACATCTATTATGATGATTTAATTAAAGGAAATATCCTAAAGCCATTGGTTATCCGCCCACTTGCAAAGAATGCTTTTATCGATTACATGAGGTCTATTGGAAAACTAGGCGGACAAAACAAAGTACCTCGGTTAAGCAATGACAGAACCATTGCTGATGAGTTAGCTAAATTTGTCATCAAATAAATGCTAATTTTATAGAATGAAGTTTGATTTTTCTCAAGAGGTTTATTTGGCTAGCAGTATCGCGGTGCGACAAAAAAACATTGGAGTATTCGGCTCTACCGGTTCTATTGGGACGCAAACCTTAGATGTAATCAGATCTCATCCTTCCCTTTTTAAAGCAACAGTACTAACAGCATATTCAAATGTTAAGCTATTAATAGAACAAGCGCTTGAGTTCAAACCACTTGCGGTTGTTATTACTGATAAGTCATTATATCCAACACTAAAGGCAGGTCTTAGTGGTACAGAAATTCAAGTATTTGCCGGTGATGAAGCCCTTGAAGAAGTTGCTGCTCTAGCATGCTTTGAGCTCATGATTGCTGGAATTGTTGGGTTTGCGGGATTAAAGCCAACATTGATGGCTATCCAAACCGGAAAAACAATTGCACTTGCCAACAAAGAAACCCTAGTGGTGGCAGGTGACGTAGTGATGAAGCTAGCAAAAGAGAAAAATGTTTCTATCATCCCTGTTGATTCAGAACATTCTGCTATTTTTCAATGCCTTGTTGGTGAGGAATTCAATCCAATTGAAAAAATAATTTTAACGGCATCTGGTGGTCCTTTTTTCGGAAAGAAACCCAATTACTTAGTGAATGTAAAACGCGAGCATGCCATTGCGCATCCCAATTGGAGCATGGGTGCAAAAATTTCGGTAGACTCGGCTACATTGATGAATAAGGGATTGGAAATGATTGAAGCAAAATGGCTTTTTGGATTGGAGCCTTCCCAAATAGAAGTAGTCATCCATCCACAAAGTTTTATACATAGCATGGTTCAATTTAATGATGGAAGTATAAAAGGGCAAATGGGATTACCAGACATGAAACTGCCTATTCAATATGCCATGGCCTATCCACAGCGTATATCAAATAATTTTCCACGATTCAACTTTGCGAAATCTTCTCCAATGAGCTTTGAACCACCTGATATCAAGACTTTCAGAAATCTTGGACTTGCCATTTCAGCAATGTATAAGGGTGGGAATATGCCTTGTATATTAAATGCTGCAAATGAACTTGCCGTGTTTGGATTTTTGAAAAATCGGATTGGGTTCTTGGATATGACAGAGATTATAGAAAGAACCATTGCGGAAATACCATTCATCGAAAATCCTACACTTCAAGATTATTTTGATACGGACGGAGAGGCTCGAAATTTTGCAGCAACTTTAATCAATATCTAGTTACATATCAAACTTATCTGATTTAACAATTCACTAAATTCATCCTAAACATTTCCAAAGCTTCATTTCATACCTTTGGACCTCTAAAAATAAACTATGAATCATTTCGCTCAGATTTTTCTCAATATAAATTGGAATGCGGTGGGGCTTCAGGCCGGACAATTAATATTATCATTGTCAATTTTGGTTATTCTTCATGAACTAGGGCACTTCATACCCGCTAAAATATTTGGTTGTCGAGTAGAAAAATTTTACCTCTTTTTTGATCCTTGGTTTTCAATAGCTAAGAAAAAAGTTGGAGATACCCTTTATGGAATTGGTTGGTTGCCATTGGGTGGATATGTAAAGATCGCGGGCATGATTGACGAGAGCATGGATAAGGAACAACTTAAACAACCTGCTCAGCCGTGGGAATTTAGAAGCAAGCCAGCTTGGCAGCGACTTATTATCATGATTGGCGGGGTTACAGTGAATGTGTTGTTGGCATTCTTTATTTATGCCATGATTTTATTTACATGGGGTGAAACAAAGTTGCCCAATAAGAATCTTACCAATGGTATTTGGGTGGTGGATACTGTAGTAAATGAAGTGGGATTAAAAAATGGTGATAAGATTGTAAGCGTAAATGGGCAGCCTGTAAAATATTTTGAAGACTTAAATGCTGCTATGCTACTTGGTGAAAAAATGACTGTCGATCGCCATGGTGAAATAAAAGAGCTCGAGATACCGGTTAACTTCATTGAAAAAATTGTAGAGAAAGGGAAACGTACTATTCTGCTTATGCCTAGGATTCCTGCTATCGTTGCAGACGTAGATCCAAAATATGATGCGGCTAAGCAAGGCTTAAAAGCGCAAGATCAAATAGTCGGTATTGATTCAACAACCATCACTTTCTTTGATGAAATAAAACCACTTATTCAGAATAGGGCAGGAGACAGTATTTTGTTAAAAGTAAAACGAGGTAGCGAAGTAGCAGAGATAAAAACTCGTATTGGATTAGATACTTCTATTGGTTTTCACGTTGCTATCGCAAGCATGGATGAGATGGGGAAGTCAGGATTATATCAATTTGAAACCACAAAATATAGTTTCTTAGCTTCTTTCCCTGCAGGTGTGAATAAAGCTATTGACAAACTTGGTTTTTATGTTTCGCAGTTTAAGAAAATATTAAACCCATCAACAGGTGCATATAAAGGACTTGGCGGTTTTAAGTCTATGGGATCAATATTTCCTAAGTATGGCTGGGATTGGGAAGCGTTTTGGAATATCACAGCATTCTTTTCTATCGTACTTGCCTTTATGAACTTATTACCAATACCTG
>CANGBH010000076.1 GCA_947451935.1 Chitinophagaceae bacterium | reverse complement strand
TTCGTATATGCATCAACTTCTACTAATGCTGTATCACCAATGCTCACTTTAGGAATATCGTTCTCACCAACATCTACTCGAACTTCAATCACACGCATATCAGCAATGCGCATCATTTCAGTTCCAGCCATCATACTATTTCCTACAACACGTTCACCCTTCTTAACATTAAGCATAGAAACAACTCCGCTCATAGGTGCTAAAAGACTAGTACGACCTAAGTCTTTATTGGCGCGACTTAAACTTGCTCTAGCACTTTCAACAGCGGCTTTCCCACTTTTAATAATTTGACTTGCTGCGTTATAATCTGCTGAAGATGTTTGATAAGCACTTTCGGCTTGTTCAAACTCTAACTTGGAAATGACTTTTTCTTGAAAAAGTTGTTTCTGACGCTTATACTGACGCTCAGCTTGATCCAATCTGGATTTAGCTGCAGCAAGACCTGCAGTAGCATTTTCAACTTGTGCCAACTGTTGATTTACCCCAGCGGCAGCCTGATCTCTTTGGGTAGCATATATGTCGGCATATATCATTGCTAGCAATTGCCCTTTGGTAACACTATCTCCTTCCAACACATTCAACTGAACAATCTCACCAGAGATATCTGGACTGATTTTCAATTCAATTTCTGGATATACCTTACCACTTGCAGTAACAACTTCTGTAATATTTCTACTTATTACCTTCTCTGTTGAAACCTTTGTTCCCTCTTCCTTGCCAATTACACCGTATTTTTTTAGAACGAGCAATACGATTACAATTGTTGCTATACCTGAGAGGATCCATATCCATTTCTTATTCATTGTGAGTTTTTTTCTGTTATGAGTAGCTTATACTATTATTGTAATTTGACACCTTGTCCTTTGAAAAATTCTAACACTTTCATTCTGAACACATATTCGTATTGTGCTACAACCTTATCGATTTTTGCACGTGTTAAATTATTTTGATTTGTGAGCCATTCGATTGTTTGCATCACACCCAAATCATATCGCTTAGAAGCTAGTTCAAATGACCTTGCAGCAGTAATAACCGCTTTATCCCTTGCGAGAAACGTTTGAAAAGCACCTAACGCACTATAGTAAGCTGTATATACATCTTGCTTCAATTGCAATTTATCACGTTCAATCGCCAAGTTGCTTCTTTTCACATCCAGTACTGCACGTTGAACATTGGCGCGTGCTTGTCCGCCATTAAAAATGGGGACATTTAGCGACAATCCGATTCCTTGACCAAACTGATCCCTCAATTGTTTACTATAGCCTTCCCAGTACTCACTGAATTTTCTACTCTGAAAATTCATGTTATATGATGGAGCGTATACAGGCACCTGTGATATCCCATCCTTAATATATGCACCTGTCAGCTGTTCGCCTGAGAATGTCACTCCTGAACTTTTTTTCAAGAATTGGTTAAAGCTAGTTCCCAATTGTCCAAATGCAGAAAGAGATGGCTTCATCTGTGCTTTTATCGCAAGCAGATTTTTTTCAGATGCCGTCAACCTCAAGTCATTCAAGTGAATTTGTGGTTGGGTAGTTAACGCTGATTGAAAAACTGCATCAGGAGCAATATCAAATATATTTTCAACTGGTATACCATTAACTGGAGGAATGATTAACTCAAATGGTTGATCAGCAGGAAGCGTTAATAAAGACTTTAAAGACAACTTGTCGAGTGAAGCCTGGGAAACAGCTTGAACATATGTGGCGCTATCTCGAGCAACAGTGGCTTCCAATTCAGCCGCATTCAGCTCTGGAAGACTTCCAGCATCAACAAGGATTCTGGTGTTCTCCAACTGAGCCTTAGTTTGTTGCAATACAATACGACTGATTTCTACCTGCTCAAAACTAAGCAAGGCCCTTAAATACAATTGAGCAATATTGAGGCTAATATCATTAGCAGCCTTTTCTACAGCAACCTTATCAGCTTCCCAATTAAATTGGTTTGCTGCTACAGAATTTTTTCGGCTATTAAAATTGAATAGAAGTAAGTTTGACTGCAAAGACATTTGCTCAAACATAGAAGATCGGCTAGTATAAATGTTTGTAGTCCTATCCAGTGTTCTACCAAATGAAAACCCATGCGACAATCCATACGTCAATGTAGGAAGACCTTGAAGCTGGGATTGCTCGTAATTTATTTTTGACTGTTCTGCTTGAAGAACTGCTTGTCTTACATTAATGTTATTTTTCATCCCATATTCCACACAACGCTGCAAACCCCAACGTTGATCCTGTGCAGAAATGATATTTGAGGTCAATAGGAGTGAAAAACAGGCTAAAACCGACAACTTCATATAAAAATGGTTGAAACTTTTTTGATTCAGGAAATTCCTGAAATTCTCTGCAAAGATTCAACCAAAAAAGGGATTCTCAAAATCATTCGTCAGTTCAAGCGACCACTTAACATATCAAGACATGGCAAATGCCTGTTTTAAATCATTTAGTAGAAATTCTGGGTCTTCAAGTCCAATATACAATCGGATCAAACGATGGGTTGAATTAGCAGGGTCAAAATCTGCTGGATTTAGTCCAGCGCACTTGGGGATAATCAAGGATTCATGTCCACCCCAACTCACTGCCATCCTAAACGCTTTTAAACTATTGCAAAAAAGTTCAATCTCTTCAATGCGCTGGGCGTTCATGTAAAAAGAAATTAGTCCGCAAGCGCCTGACATTTGCTTTTGCGCCAATTCAAATTGAGGATAACTTGGGTCAAGAGGGAATATAAAGGATTCAATTCTTGGTTCAGTCTTTATATATTCCAGTACTTTTTGTGTGGATGCAGAAATTCTATCCAACCGAGAAGGTAATGTGCGCAGGCCACGGAGCAAAAGCCATGCATTAAACGGTTGAATTCCTGAGCCAACACAAAGGTATTCACTTAAGAATATTTTTCTCATCATTGCCAACGAACCGCAGAGTACACCACCTAATGTATCGCTATGCCCACCTATATATTTAGTAGCAGTTTGCATTACAATATCAATACCCATATCAATAGGTCTTTGATATAGTGGAGTACAATAGGTATTATCAACCATAGTTATGATGCCCTTTTCTTTTGCCACAATTGCAATGGCAGATAAATCTTGAATATCGAGCCACCAAGAATTAGGCGACTCTAAATAGATAAACGTTGTATTAGGCTGTATATGAGAAAGAAATTCAGAAGTATTGGCTCCGTCTGCATAAGTAACTGTAATACCAAATCGAGGTAATAGTTTATCAAACAAATGGGCAGTCCATGAATAGGGATGATGTACAGAAAGAATATGATCGCCTGCTTTCACATTCGCTAATACACCAGCAAATACAGCTGCGGCGCCATTATTGAAAACCAATGCATCTTCTGCCCCATCAAGCGCTGCAAGTTTTTTCCTTAAAATATCAACCGTTGGATTCAATCCCCTACTATACAAGTATCCACCCATCTCATCAGCAAAGGCATTGCGTAAATCATCAACAGTGGAGAACGAAAAATTACTTGTTTGAATAATCGGTGGTGCAATGGCATTAAAATACGATGCATTGTCTTCTCCCAAATGGTTGATGATGTATGAAATGTCCATATTTATTAATTATCAGAAGTCCTTCTTGACTTTTTAGTTACAAAAAAGAGCACTAAAAAGGCTGCCAAAACAGCTGATCCAATCAAAGCAGTTTGTGGTTTATCAATAGTAATGCTAATTGCTACAAAAAGATAAGCGCTTATAAAAACAATTGGCATTAGTGGAAAAAATCGCATTGTATAAATCTGTGTTTTGTCCAAATGCTTTGTTTTCTTTCTGATGATAAAAATAGTAGCGGCTGAAAATGCCATACCAATTGAGTCTAAAAAAATAGTGAAGCTCAAGATTTTATCAAATGTATCTGCAAAAAAAAGAATTACTACACTTAACAATGCATACACAGTTAAACTAACCGTAAGTACATCGCGCTTTTCATCCTTTTTACTAAATGACTTTGGAAGAATACCATCTTCACTCATAGCAAACATTACTCGTGGGTTACTTAGCAATAACACATTTACATATGCTAATACAGCAATAAATAATAGTAAAGAGAATGCGAACTTTCCAGCAGGACCGAACATCCGTTCAGCAACAAGAGCTGCAATGCCTTTTGCGTTTTTCAATTCTTCGAAGCCAATAACTTTATAATATGCAAAACTGACAGATAGATATAGTAGAATAATTACAACAATTCCAATAAAAATTCCTCGTGGTAGATTCTTTTGAGGATTCTTCACTTCTTCGCCAAAATTGATTGTCTGCTGATAACCTCCATACGTGAAGGATACTGCTACCAATGCCACCCCAAAGGACTTAATATAATCCATGATGGTAAAATCACCCTTCGGAATAAAAGTCAAGTTCAGTGTATGGTCAGTAGGGAAAAAGAGTGCTGATATGATTAATAAGATCATAGAAATCTTAATCAGCATGAGTATATTTTGTGTGGTTGAACTCATGCGCAACCCCAACAAATTAATTCCATAAAATAAAATAATTGCAGACATCGCAATGAGAGAGCGCACTAAGTCTGATGGTGGATGTGAAAAAATAACTTGTGAAATATATTCACTGCCTATTAAAGCTACTCCTGAAAGCGAAGAAGCATTTGAAATTAAAATAATACAATTGATAGCAAAGGCTATTGATGGATGGTAACATGTGGCAAAAATCTTATAATACCCACCTGTAATTGGATAACGAGAGCCAATTTCTGCATAAGTAAGGGCACCACATAGGGCGACAAAGCCACCAACAACCCAACTGATAAAAAACACATTGGGAGTAATTGAAGCACGGGCAGAATCTGAGGCAGTCCTAAAAATACCCATTCCAATCACCAGACCAATTACGATCATGGTGATATCAAATAAATTGAGAAGTGGCTTTTTTGAAACGCTCATACGTGAAAGATAGAAAAAATAAATTAGTTAACTCTGTCATTCTAGATAGATATGAATCTCAGCTCAACTCAACCAGTATCTTCGCTGCGAAGAGAATAGACACATGAGTTAACATTCTGTTGAAAACAATAATTGATTTAGTAAAGAAATTAGAACAATTTCGTAATGCATTTGGTTGAAATTCCTTCAGGGAAATTCATTAAAAGGGAAGTTCGGTTAAATCCCGGCGCTATCCCCGTAGCTGTAATACTCCTGCAACTGCAGAACATTTCTTAAACACGACCACTGTAAATACGGGAAGGTCAAGAAATGGAGTTGAGCCAGAAGACCTGCCTGATGCACAACTTAATCACGAGCTTTCGGGAGAAAAGCCGGAGATGTTTAACCTGTATCAGCAGCTATTCATTTCTGTTCACATCCGAAGGTTCATAGTAAACGAACACTATGATCCAAAAATATATTCTTGTAGGCCTTCTTATATCTTCATTGAGTATTCAGGCACAGTCAGATTCAACCGCAAAAGAACTAGATGGCATAGTGGTCACAGCAAATCGTTTTCCACAAAAACAAATCAATACGGGAAAAATACTAACCATAATTACCCGAAAAGAAATTGATGAAAGTCCTGTTAATCAACTTGGTGACCTGCTAAATCGTCAAGTAGGTCTTTCTGTTATTGGTGCTAATAATGCACCAGGCACAAATCCAGACGTATATATGCGAGGAGCAGGTACAGGAAATACCTTAATCCTAATTGATGGGAGTCCAGCTTCGGATGCATCAACGATTCGCTCTACTTTTGATTTAAACTTTATCTCACTCGCAGATATTGAGCGAATAGAAATACTTAAAGGTGGGCAATCTACGGTATATGGATCTGATGCGGTAGCTGGAGTAATCAATATCATCACGAGAAAAAGTCAGCTAAAAAAACTTTCTCCAAGCATTTCATTTTCAAGGGGTTCATTCCAAACCAACATGATCCACCTTAATTTATCTGGGCGAAATAATAATTTTAGATATAAAATACAATACAATAAAATATCATCTAACGGTTTTAGCTCAGCACTTGATACAACATCAAAAAGAACATATGATAAAGATGGATTAACTCAACAAGTATACAAAGTAGAAATTGGTTCAATTGGTAAAAAAAACTGGGAATGGAATGTTAACACACAGCTAAGCAAATATAAAAACGATATGGACGAAACTTCCTACGAAGATGCAAGAGATTCAAGAGTAGGAAACAAGAATATGCAAGTGACAGCAGGATTAACTAAGAAAATGAAATCTGGAAATATTCATGCTAATTTTTCACTTAATAATAGCAGAAGAAACTATCTTGATGACTCAACATACCTTAATGGATTTTCTAAATACATTAAATCTGACTTTACCGGAAAATCATATTTTGCTGAACTCTATGGCTCATTCAAACTAAGTAGTGAATTACAAATCCTTGCAGGAATAGATCATAAAAAGCAAAGCTCTGATCAGTATTATTTATCCATCAGTGATTATGGAGAATACCAAACAATGCTTAACAGCGATACCGCATATGCTACCATAACAAGTGCAATGACTTCATTAGTTTATAACAGCAAAAAAAATATTAACCTTGAAACGGGAATCAGGTATAATAAACATAGTAGGTATGGCGACAATATTACTTACACATTTAATCCATCATACATTTATAAAAAAGTAATAAAAACTTCATTAAACATTTCATCAGCATTCAAAGCACCAACACTGTATCAACTTTTCGACGGTTACTCTGGTGATAGAAATTTGAAGCCTGAGACATCTATTACTTCTGAAACATCCATTCAATGGGTTGGTAGTAAAAAAATCAATACAAGAATAACTTACTTCAGTAGAAATATAAAAAATGGCATTGACTACAACTATGAGTCATACAAATACTTCAATTATAATCTACAAAAAGATCATGGACTAGAGGTAGAGTTAGGCTATAAAGAATCAAAATGGAATTTATCCTATAACTATACGTACACAAGCGGCAAAGTAACCGCAACCAATTTTGAATATGATGAGAATAATTATATATACATCCCAAAAGGAGATACAACCTATTCTCACCTATTTAGAATTCCACGTCATACTATGAATGGTAGTCTTGGGTATCAACTCACCAAAAAAATATATACTTCTATCTCACAACGCATTGTCGGCAAACGATTTGAACCTATCTATGCTTCAACCCCTATTGAATTAAAACCATACATGACCACTGATTTGTTTAGTCAGTATGAATTGAATAAGAATACCCGTTTTTATTTTTCACTCAAAAACATACTCAACAAATCGTATCAAGATATTTTAGGCTATACAACCATGGGGAGAAACTATACGATTGGTATTCGATGGGGTATATAACGTAGCTTTAAGTGAATACGCTTTGTTATGTGAATTATTTTTTAACTTACATAAGATAACCAACACCAATCATGACAATAGACGAAATTCTTACAGTAAGCTTCACCCTATTTGCCGTAATAGATATCTTAGGATCAATACCACTTTTGCTTTCACTTAAGAAAAAAATGGGTGGCATAAACGAACTCAAAGCCAGCTTAATATCTGGCGGATTAATGATTTTCTTTTTGTTTGTAGGAGAAAAATTTCTAGGTGTATT
>CANGBH010000075.1 GCA_947451935.1 Chitinophagaceae bacterium | reverse complement strand
TACTGGCCATTGTTATTGGCGTTGGACTTGGTGTTCTTTTCACTCAGAAAGGAATCAAATGGTACTTCCGTTTGGCACTGATTGTTTTTTCTGCACTGACTATCTTCATTATTTCTGATAATGTGGTAGAATTCACGGGTATGGAATCTTTGAATGTTTTCGATTCAAAAAGTTTAGATCATAGAGTAGAGCAATTAGGACATGGCGGTTCAGGTGTTGATATTGCCAACTATAGTGAGGCGTTTAAATTATTTACATTTCTTTTCCGACCATTATTTGTTGATTCACCGAGTCTTTTGGGCTTGATAACTTCATTTGAAAATGTTTATCTCCTTTTTTTATCTTTTCGCTTTGTTCTTAACTTTCCGCTATTTTGGAAAAAATCTAATGGCTTTCATAAAGCTGCATTTTTTACTTTTTTACTTGCTGCAATTTCGTTGGCACAAATTTCAGGGAACTTGGGAATAGCCATCAGACAAAAAGCCCAAATATTTCCTTTATTATTTTTATTTTTTGCTTTTTCTTTTTCGCTTTCATACAAGCAAAAATAGCATCCCTAATTATAGTCATTTTGCTCATTTTCAAGGCTTTTAATGGCGATGCTTAATCATAAATACTTTTTTAGTATTTAACTTTATACCAAACAATATCTTAATGAAAAATCTTCGTGCTCTTTTACTTTTTATTTTACTTTTTTCATTAAAGTCTATGGCTCAAGATGGGAGATTATCTCAAATATGGTCATTGCCTTCCATGATGAATCCTTCACTAGTTGGAAAGACCGATGAACCAATTTTATCTGGTATCGGATACAGCAATCAGAAAACAAAATTTAGTCAAGTTCAACACCAATATGCCTTTCTAAACGGTCGTTTTGGTAAGGATTATGAAAAAACGGGAAAAGCCTTTGGTATAGGTGCTACTTACTACCAATATGGTAGTGGAAATTCAGTAACTCCTTCACCAATAAATGCTAAGTTTTTTTCAATTACTGGTGCTTATCACCTGCGATTGTCAAAAGATGAAACACACCTTTTAAGTATTGGTGCTCAATTTGCGTTTGCCAACGCTACCGCTAATGAAAAGGGTTCTTTTTATGATAAGGAAATTAATGGCGGTGGGTTCCGATGGACTGATATGGATAGTTCTGGACTTAGAAGCAATGCTTCTGGTTATATGGATATGAATATTGGTGCAAATTATAAATACACAGGAGAAAATATTGGAATCGAGGCAGGTGTTGGTGCATATCATTTTACGCATCCAAAGATGGCTCTAATAACCTCTGATAAGGAAACCGGCCTTCGAGGTAGAATGGTGTTTCATGGTAAAATCGACATCTTAGTTTCTCCATCCAGGAATCTTGTTTTCAATAACATATTTTGGACTGAAGGTTTGTACTGGCAAAGCACTGCGTTAGATTTATACACACTTGTTGCAAACTGGTCTGGTGTTGAACTAATGAAAACCAATTTATCTCCAACTAAGTTTTCAATGGATTATGGTATGTATACGCGTTCATTCAAAACGATAATGCCTTATTTATCTGCTCATCCTGGTAATGGTATAAATCTGCGGTTATCATATGAAACTCCTATTGCCTCTAATGTTTACCAATCATATACCGCTAAGAGGTTTGAACTGTCTTTACAATATGCTCCTCCATCCAAGGGGAAGAGTAAAAGAAGCTATAAAACGGCTAAGCAACGCGAAGAAAAATCCAAAAATGCTGAGGATAGTGTCATAAACTCTTTACCACCTTTAGCTCAAGTAGATAAAGACCATGATGGTGTGACTGATTCACTTGATAAATGTCCTGACCAAGCGGGTCCTTTGAATAACCAGGGTTGTCCAATTTTTGACAAAGATGGAGATGGTGTAAGTGATATGATTGACAAATGTCCAGATCAAGCTGGACCTCTAGAAAATCAGGGTTGTCCAAATTTCATGAAGAATTCATCCAATCAGTCTATAGAAAATTCTGAAGATTATTATTCGTCAACGATTAACTCAGATTTGGTTCCTAGGGATACTATGCAATTCTTTACTTTCTTTGACTTCAACTCATCCCAATTAACACAAAATAGTTTTGCATTACTTAATAAACTGGTGGAATTCCTTAAAAAACATAACGAATACAGGTGTTTCATTGCAGGGCACTCTGATAATGAAGGTGATAATGAATCCAACATGAAGATATCCTCTAGAAGGGCAAGTGTAGTTAAGAGTTACCTAGGTAGTTATGGAATTGCGGATGTGAGGATGAAATCGAGTTTCTTTGGTAAGACGCAGTTACTACCAATATTTGATAAGAATCTTATGTGGATGAATAGAAGGGTAGAGTTACTCTTGATCAAGGTTAAATAGAGATGATATCAAAAACAAAGAGGGGTATATTATGTATATCCCTCGATTTCGAACTTTGTTGGGGAGTTTTTGAAAAAATGAAAATTGATGTCAAAGCTGATACTTATTTTCAGAATACACGAATTGCTATTCCTAAAACACTTGAATTGTTTGCCAACAATCATGTAAAAGCTACATGGGCCATCGTTGGTATGTTGTATAATCATGATTCTATAGAATGGAAAAAAAATATTCCAGAAAAGCTTCCTGATTATAAAAACAAACTGGTTTCCTCATATGAATGGGTTAATCAAAATGGGATTGAAAAAAAACCTCATATGTTTTTCGCACCTGATTTGGTTGATTTAATTCAATCAACCCCAGGAATGGAAATCGGAACACATACCTATAGTCATTATTACTGCCAGGAAAAGGGTCAAACAGTAACGCAATTTGAGGCAGATTTAAAAAAAGCAAATGAGATCGCCATCTCAAAGGGAATCACAATTGAAGCGCTAGTTTTTCCTAGAAACCAATTCAACGCAGAATATATGGATGTGTGTAAGTCAATGGGAATTAAAACTGTTAGAACGAATCCATCTTGTTGGTATTGGGATGCAACTAAAAAAGATACTTTGATTATTAAAATATTACGTACTGGAGATGCTTGGTTACCAATAAATAGGAAAAGTGTTGTTCCATTACATGAGATTGATTCAACAACTGAACCATTACAATTACCTGCAAGCCGGTTGTACAAAGCTTGGACAAATAACAGATTCTTAAATGCATTGAAAATGAGACGCATTTTTTCAGAGATGACAGAGGCAGCAAAAACGGGTGCTTGTTATCATCTTTGGTGGCACCCCCATAATCTTGGTTATTATCCAAATGAATGTTTGAATGAATTAAGTTCTATCGTTAATCATTATAAGATGCTTCACAATAAATATGGAATGTTGAGTTTGAACATGAAGGAGTTGAGAAATCATTTGAAAACGATAGACAATGCAGCTTAATAACAATCCATTGATTATTCGTATAGCAACTGTTCCATTGTCTCTCCATAAGCTTTTAAACGGGCAGATGAAGTATATGCAGAACAATGGATTTAATGTGCATTTGGTTAGCTCACCAGGTCCGGAGACAAAAGCTATTATGGAATGTGAAAATTGTGGGTTAACAAGTATTTCAATGACTCGATCTATTTCACCATTTCAAGATTTGATTTCTTTATTTCGACTTTGTATTCTGTTTTTTAAAATGAAACCAGCCATTATTCATACTCATACACCCAAAGCTGGTTTTTTGGGAATGATAGCCGCTACGATTGTTGGTGTTCCTATTAAAATGCATACGATTGCTGGTCTGCCATGGACAGAAAGTAAAGGCTTGAAAAGAAAAATACTTAAGCAAGTTGAAAAGCTAACTATCTATTTTTCTACACGTATTCATGTGAATTCATTAAATCTCTTGAATTATATCAAAAATCAAGGTCTTGATTCATTACCATCAAAGCTGAAGGTTTTGGGTAATGGATCATCCAATGGCATAGATGCTGATCATTTCTCGCGTGAAAGAACTGATATTAATAAAGTAAAAGATCTTTTGAAGTTTTCACGTATTGAATCCGGTGGCTTTATATGGTTGTTTGTTGGAAGATTGGTTAAAGAAAAAGGAATTGCTGAATTGGTTGAAGCTTTTTTACAAGTAAAGAAAATACATCCATACGATCAGTTATGGTTGGTTGGTCCTATGGAAAAGAAAGATTCCCTAGATCCTAGTTTAATTGAACTAATTGAAAAGGATGAAAGTATCATTAACTGGGGCTATCAAGATGATGTAAGGCCTTTTTTTGCAAATGCTGGCTCATTAGTTTTTCCAAGCTACAGGGAAGGTTTTCCTAATGTTCCAATGCAGGCCGCAGCAATGGAGTGTCCAATGATTCTTTCAGACATAAATGGATGCAATGAAATTGTTAGTGACAAATACAATGGAATTTTAGTACCAGTAAAAAATTCAAGTTCGTTAACAGAGGCTATGATACTTATGCGAAATAATCTTGACCTAAGATCATCTTTTGTTCATCGTAGCCTAGAAATGGTAAAAGAAAAATACAGCAATAAGAAAATTTGGTCACTGCTAGAAGCGGAATATAAAGAGTTATTAATATCTAATAAACATTAAAATATGATTTACCAAAATCAAGAATCATTTATTTTAATGGGTGCGGGTGGACATGGTGCTGTAGTTGCAGAGGCAATTGAGCTTTGTGGTGGTCAAATAATAAATTTTATAGATCATGATATTTTAAAAATTGATGTTTTTGGTCATTCAGTAATTCGAGATGAAAATAGTATTTCTACTGAAGGGCACAAATTTCTAATCACAATCGGGGATAATGCAACCCGTAAAGCAAGAGTGTCAGAGTTGAATAGATTATATGGCAAAATACAACATCCGTCTGCATCAGTTTCAAAAAGGGCTTTAATTGGCGAAGGAACCGTAATCATGGCTGGTGTTTGTGTAAATACAAGCGTTATAATTGGCAAACATTGTATTATCAACACAAGTTCAACTATTGATCACGAATGTTTGTTAGGAGATTATGTTCATGTTGCACCATCTGCTTCCTTAGCCGGAAACGTAACGGTAGGCCAGGGAACATTGATAGGACTGGGAGCATTTATCATTCAAGGTGTTAAAATTGGAAAGTGGTGTATCATCGGAGCAGGTTCAGTCATTATCAGAGATGTTCCTGATTATTCAGTTGTTGCAGGTGTGCCAGCAAAATTCATTAGAATAAATGATAAAATAAATGAAGAAGAGGATTTGGTTGTCGCCACCCCACATGAGTGAAAATGAGGCTCCGTTTATTAAAGAGGCATTTGATACAAATTGGATTGCCCCGTCAGGCCCTAATTTAGATAGGTTTGAGCAACAACTATCTGATTGTTTGTCTGGTCATTTTGTGGTAGCATTAAACTCTGGTACTGCAGCCTTACATTTGGCTTTAGTTACATTAGGCATCAAAAATGGCGATGAAGTTATTTGCCAATCATTCACATTTTCAGCATCTGTAAACCCTGTAATTTATCAGGGTGCAAAACCAGTCTTCATAGATAGTGAGTCCGACACATGGAACATGGACCCCGATTTGTTGGAAAAAGCTATTATCGATCGTCTCACTCTTGGAAAAAAGGTAAAGGCTATCGTGGTAGTTAATCTTTATGGAATGCCAGCAAAACTCAAAAAGATATCATCCATTGCATCAAAATATGCAATTCCCTTGGTTGAAGATGCAGCAGAGTCATTTGGTTCATCTCTAGATAATATTCCTTGTGGCACTTTCGGTTCTATAGGTATTATTTCATTTAATGGAAATAAAATAATTACAACCAGTAGTGGTGGTGCTTTAATAACATCAAGTTCAGCATTCATTTCAAATGCAAAGCATTTGGCTTCGCAGGCTAAAGATATTGCTCCATATTATCAACATTCCAAGATTGGCTATAATTATAAGATGAGTAATGTTCTGGCTGGTATTGGGCTTGGTCAGTTGATGGTGTTAAATGAAAGAATTCAATCACGAAGAAATAATTTTCAAAGGTATGTTGACTATTTCTCAGAATGGAATAAAAAAGGTTTTGATATATCTTTTCAAAATGAACCCGATGGGTATATATCTAATAGGTGGCTTACATGCATCTTGGTAGACCCTGAACGAAACAAAGGGTTGAATATAGAAGCAATTAGATTGGCTTTAGAAGAGAATAACATAGAGGCTAGATTATTGTGGAAGCCAATGCATCAACAACCTATTTATGACATCTATCCTTTTTACAGTAACGGAACTTCAGACCGACTTTTTGAAACTGGTCTTTGTTTACCAAGCGGGTCAAGTTTGACGGATGAGGATTTTATAAGAATTTTTGAATGCCTTGATAACTTATTCAAAAACTGTTTATGATCTATAGCTTCTTTGTAAAAACTGTTTTCGATTATTTTGTATCCTTGATGCTGTTGCTTTTATTATCCCCACTAATTTTAATTGTTATTATTTTATTGGGTATACAGAACAAAGGGAAAATTTTGTTTTTTCAAAAAAGGCCTGGTTACAAAGGAAAGCCTTTCCACATTATCAAGTTCAAAACGATGAGTGATGATGTTGATGAAAAGGGTAATCTGCTTCCAGATGAATATAGAATTACCAATTTAGGTCGGATCATAAGAAAATGTTCTCTAGACGAAGTATTGCAATTGATTAATGTTCTAAAAGGGGATATGAGTATAGTTGGACCAAGGCCATTACTTATGAAATATCTTGAATTATATGACGAGATACAATATACTAGGCATGATGTTTTACCAGGTATTACAGGCTGGGCACAAGTTAATGGAAGAAACGCAATCAGTTGGGACAGTAAGTTTAAGCTTGATTTAGAGTACCTAGAAAAGAATTCATTTTGGTTTGATCTTAAGATATTGTTTTTAACCTTTTTTATAGTACTGTCAAGATCAGATGTAAATAAAGAGGGCCATAGTTCTACCGATGAGTTTAAAGGAACTGCAACACCTAATGGGAAGAATCATAAGAGGCGAGAACCCCAAGAATTATCATATACCTAGTTTGATATTTTAACTTCTAGTACGCCATTGTTTCGAATCCAATCTGGATCACATTTTCTTCTTTTCAATTTCCCTCATTCCATTTATTTGTTTTTACGCTTTCAGCCAGCAAGCTAAATGTTTACTACACTAAGCCAAAACATTTACCAGAAATCCTAGTTGGCTGGACAGGTTTACTATCCAGTATACTAATTTTAATCGTATAATTAGAACTTTATGCTATCATTGGTGTTTGTAAATTTGGACAACTTGCCACTATAAAATGATTCAAGACGATAACCGATCTAATGTGAAATCCAAATCCAGCAGCACATTAAATCGACCCTATATTCACCATATTTACAGCCATATAGATCAACTTCCAGAAAACTGGGATGTTTTAGCTAAGGATAATATCTTCCTATCCAGAAAATACCTGGAAGTCTTGCAGGAAGCTGCACCTTCCAACATTATCTGTCACTTTATTGGGATTTTTAATGAAACAGAACTGGTTGCCATTGCCATTTCACAGTACATCGACTTTAATCAGATTCAATGCTACGGCAACAAGCGACAGGTTAACAATGTTTCCTTTAAAAACTTCCTGTTTAAAAAATTTGCTTCAAGCATTTTGGTTATTGGGAACAACATGCTCAGTGGACAACATGCTTTCGAAATAGCTGAATCAGCAAATAAGTCTTATGTGCTTGTAGC
>CANGBH010000074.1 GCA_947451935.1 Chitinophagaceae bacterium | reverse complement strand
TTCCAGCACTGTTGATTTTGATAAAAAAGAAATTATCATCATCATTGATAAAGAAAAAATAAAACTAAGTACACTTGCCTCCTTACTAGACTATATCGGCTATCCCCCATCCGTAAGTTTTGAAAGCAATGAAAAAAAACCCATTGCAACAACATCAAAACAAGAAATTATACGAATAGGTGTAGCCGGATTTTGCTTCAGCAATATCATGATGCTAAGCTTCCCAGACTACCTATCAGGTGATGGCATAAACGAAACTATACTAAAAGAATATTTTTCCTACATAAGTCTACTGCTTTCTCTTCCTGTTTTATTCTACGCTGCAGCACCATTTTTTATTCAAGCTTGGAAAGGACTTCGTCAGAAATGGCTTAATATAGACGCCCCTATTGCACTAGCCATACTCATTACATTTTCACGAAGCCTATATGAAATAACCATGCATGTTGGAACAG
Source organism: Chitinophagaceae bacterium (assembly GCA_947451935.1). GTDB lineage: Bacteria > Bacteroidota > Bacteroidia > Chitinophagales > Chitinophagaceae > Pollutibacter. Next base: position 7,433 of record CANGBH010000074.1, on the reverse strand, counting down.
GGTACCTCGACTCCATGAGTGGAATTGTTTTCTTCATGCTCATTGGAAGATGGTTTCAACTTAAAACACATCATGCCGTATCGTTTGAACGAGATTATAAATCCTACTTCCCTCTAAGTGTTCAAGTTGTTGATGATCACGAAAAAAAATATAAAACAATAGACAAGATTGTTAAGGATGATATTATGTTGGTGCGAAATCATGAACTTATCCCAGCAGACTCCATTCTGAAAAATGGAAAAGCATTCATTGATTATAGCTTTGTTACAGGAGAAAGTGAACCGGTACATATTGAAGCCGGAAAAATGATTTATGCTGGAGGGAAGCAGATTGGGACAGGAATTGAACTTCAGGTTTTACGACCAGTTTCATCAAGTCAACTCACTCGGCTGTGGAATAATGATATTTTTCACAATAAAAAAAATAGAGAAGCTTCCTTCATTCATCCCTGGAGCAATTACTTTAGTATTGCCTTATTCTCTATAGCCATCATAGCAACTATTTATTGGCAATTGAATAATCCGAACAATACATGGAAAGCATTAACCTCCATTTTAATTGTAGCATGCCCCTGCTCACTCCTACTATCAGCTACATTCACATACGGAAACTTAATGCGCATCTTTGGAAAAAATAAATTCTTCCTTAAAAATGCAAATGTCATTGAACGAATTGGGGATGCCGATGCGATAGTATTTGATAAAACAGGGACGTTAACAAGCGGAGATCAATCTTCCATAAAATACAAAGGCAAAGTATTAAGTTATCATGAAGCCATGATGATTAAAGCTATTGTCACTCAGTCAAATCACCCGTTAAGTAAAGCCCTCACGAATTGGTCAGAATGGAACAATATGACTGAAACAGATGAAATCAGTTCATACTCCGAAATCCCTGGAAAAGGAATCCAAGCAACAGTTTTAGAGAATAATTTCTGTATCGGAAATGCTGAATTTGTTTTCGAACACATTAACGATAAAACCCACTTAGCGCATTCAGAAAACGCATCCATCCATATTAGCATCAATAACCAATACAAAGGATGCTTCACGCTAGAACAAAATTATCGAGAACACATTTTTCAAACCATTCAACAAATAACAAAACGAATTCCATATCTACATATATTAAGTGGCGACAATAACAAAGAAGAATTAAGAATTAGAAAATCATTGGGGAGTGACGCACAATTAGCATTTTCAAAATCTCCTGAAGAAAAACTTGAGTATATCAAAGCCCTTCAGCATCATGGCAAAAAAGTAATCATGGTTGGGGATGGATTAAATGACGCAGGCGCTTTGCAACAAAGTGATGTAGGAATTGCGGTTACAGACAATTCAACTCATTTTACCCCAGCATGCGATGCAATATTAGAAGGCAGTCAACTGAAAAACCTAGACAAGCTCTTCAAGTTAGCAAGAACAGGAAAAAAGATAGTGACCGCTAGTTTTATCCTTTCGATCGGATATAATATCGTAGGGCTATATTTTGCTACACAAGCCCTTCTTTCTCCTCTCATTGCTGCAATCCTAATGCCAGCTAGCTCTATCAGCATAATTTTACTTGTGACGCTCCTCGGAAGTCTCTATGCTCGAAAATATGAGCTAGAGAGAATCTAATACCACAATTTTCATCAAGATTTTTTGAACTAAGAACTTCACTAGATCTCCGATTTTATTCTCTTTTGAAAATATGACCAAAATCATCTTTTCGATTGAAGTCCATCATAACCATCCCTATTGATTGCTAATACTTTTGAGAAAATTAAGGTTAGTGAGCGTTATCATAATTCTGATTATAGCTAGTCTGATGGTTGCATCAGGATTTCTTTTTGCATTTATGTGGTCTGTCAGCAATGGCCAGTTTGAAGATGACGTGTCTCCTTCCATAAGAATATTATTCGATGATAATAATATAGACAACACATCAACTTCTAACAGCCAAAACAAATAACATGCAAATTGAAAAGTTCTCCTACGATAACAAAATCGTTAGAAATTTTGCCTATGCCACAGTAATATGGAGCATCGTTGGTATGCTCATCGGAGTATGGGTAGCTCTCCTAATGGTTTTTCCAGGAATGAACCTTGGAGGAATTCCAGTAGGTGACAAAAACACAATCGGTCTTACGTTCGGTCGACTTCGACCTCTACACACCAATGCGGTGATTTTCGCGTTTGTAGGCAACGGTATCTTCATGGGATATTACTATTCACTTCAGCGTTTACTTAAAACAAGAATGGCAAGTGATCTCCTCGGTAAAATTCACTTCTGGGGATGGCAGCTAATCATTGTGGCTGCAGCATTATCTATTCCATTAGGCATGAGCACGGGTAAAGAATATGCCGAATTAGAATGGCCAATAGACATCGCCATAACCCTTATCTGGGTTGTGTTTGGGTTCAATATGTTTGCTACAATTCTAAAAAGAAGAGAAAGGCACCTCTATGTTGCCATCTGGTTTTATATAGCAACTTTCGTTACTATCGCAGTTCTTCATATTGTAAACTCCATCGAACTCCCAATATCATTCATGAAAAGCTACTCTTGGTATGCTGGAGTTCAAGACGCCCTTGTTCAATGGTGGTATGGACATAATGCAGTAGCCTTCTTCTTGACAACACCTTATTTGGGATTGATGTATTACTTCCTACCGAAAGCTGCAAACAGACCAGTTTTTTCATATAGATTATCCATCATTCACTTTTGGGCGTTAATCTTCCTCTATATATGGGCAGGCCCACACCACCTCCTTTATACAGCGCTTCCAAACTGGGCACAATCACTCGGTGTTGTATTCAGCTTCACCTTAATTTTTCCAAGTTGGGGTGGAATGATCAATGGATTGCTCACACTCCGTGGCGCATGGGATAAAGTAAGGGAGGATGTAATCCTTAAATTCATGGTGGTAGCCATCACATGCTATGGTATGTCAACCTTCGAAGGACCAATGCTTTCACTTAAAAGTGTAAACGCCATTGCTCACTTTACAGACTGGATTATTGCTCACGTTCATATTGGAGGATTGGGATGGAACGGCATGTTGACATTCGGTATTTTATATTGGTTAGTCCCTAAAATTTATAAAACTGATTTATTCTCTAAAAAATTAGCCAATACCCATTTTTGGATTGCCACCCTAGGCATTCTATTCTACGCAGTGCCTATGTATTGGGCAGGGTTCAAACAAAGTTTGATGTGGAAAGAATTCACTGATGCAGGAAATTTAAAATACCCCTTCCTAGAGACAGTGAACCAAATGAAACCATTCTATGCGTTAAGAGCATTTGGTGGAACACTTTATTTAATCGGTGCATTGATTATGATGTATAATTTGATACTTACTGTTAAGAGATCAAAAGGTGTAGTGGATGATGATGCTGAAGCACCTGCCCTTGAACGTGTGTATGAAAAACATGCATCGGAACATTGGCATAGAAAAATCGAAAGACGACCTGTACCATTTTTAGTATTAACGCTTTTGGTAATCTTGATTGGTGGACTCATAGAACTCATTCCAACGTTCTTGGTTAAATCTAATGTACCCACTATTGCAAGCGTTAAACCCTATACGCCATTAGAGTTACAAGGTCGTGATATTTATGTGCGTGAAGGATGTTATACCTGTCACTCACAAATGATTAGACCATTTAGGTCTGAAACAGCACGGTATGGTGAATATTCAAAAGCTGGAGAATTCGTCTATGATCATCCATTCCAATGGGGATCGAAAAGAAGTGGTCCTGATTTGGCTAGAGAAGGATCTGGTAACAATAAGAAAACAAACAGTTGGCATTACAATCACTTTGATGATCCTCAAGCTGTTTCAACAGGATCTATAATGCCTCCATACTCTTTCTTACTTGATCATGATTTAGATACCAGCACCACAGCCAGTAAAATAAGAGCCATGCAAACATTAGGAGTGCCTTATGAAGCAGGTTATGCAGAAAGAGCAAACGAAGATTTAATTAAGCAAGAAAAAGAAATAGCTGAAAACTTAAAAGCAGATGGCATAAAAACACCATCCAACAAAGAAGTAATTGCAGTAATTGCTTACATGCAGCGACTTGGAACAGACATTGAAAAATTTAAGAAAAATTAAAAACTAACCAATGTTCAAATTCATAAAACAATATGCAGAAAAAATTGAAGGAGTTTCTGTATACCCAATCATAGCTCAATTCATTTTTATCACCTTTTTTGTATTGATGTTAATCTATGTTTTCAGTATGAAGAAATCAAATATTGATGAACTAAAAAACCTTCCATTAGATTAATATAAACTTCAAAATGATGAATATGTCTAAGAATATATTAAATAAAAACAGTGTAGCCCTTTTGCTATGCATAGGTTTTACAACAAATGTAGTTGCACAAAGCACTCCTACAGAAAGCACAAATTCAATCAATTGGCTTGAGACACTATTATTGATTTCTTCAATAGTATTAGTATTTGTAATATGGCTAATGTCTCATGTTTTGCTTACTATTTCTAAAGCAATCCATAAAAAAAGAAAAGAAGGATTTATACCAAAATCCTTGATGCTTATATTACTCACATCTGTACTCTCCAGTGTTGCAAAATCACAACCGAGTCAACTTGTAACAGGACTATCAGAAAATAATAATTTCGGTGGGATGCATGCCTTCGATTTTTATGCCTTATCTGCCGTTGTAGGACTAGAATTTCTAGTAATCCTCTTTTTAGCTTTTATGACTAAACGGGCTTTTAAGGATTTGGCCGGAGAAGAAGAAGTTGTCGTTGAAACAATAAAAGAACACAAAAAGGGAGTATCCATTTGGACAAAAATTGATAGGAACTTGATGACAAGAGCAGTCCCTATTGAAAAAGAAGCTGACATTTTGTTAGATCACGACTATGATGGCATAAAAGAGTTAGATAATGCATTGCCGCCTTGGTGGAAATATGGCTTCTACTTTACCATTGTAGTAGCAATCATCTATGTGTTCAATTTTCACTTTGGAGGAACAGGTAAAAATCCTGAACAAGAATATGCAGCAGAAATGATTGAAGGAAAACAACAAGAAGAAATCTACAAGGCAAAAACAAAAAATCTAGTTGATGAAAACAACGTAGTCATGTCGGATGCAGCAGGCATAGATGCCGGGAAAACAATATTTCTTCAAACCTGCGTAGCCTGTCATGGAACAAAAGGAGAAGGACTGATAGGCCCTAACTTGACAGATGAGTATTGGATTCATGGGAACACCATGAATAATATTTATAATACGATTAAAATTGGCTACCCTGAAAAAGGTATGCAATCATGGCAATCCATGTTTAGTCCGATTCAGATTAAACACCTAGCCAGTTTTGTTAAATCTTTAAAAGGAACAAATCCGCCAAATCCAAAAGCACCACAAGGAGTTTTAATTACAGATGCTGCTAAGGCAGACACAGCAATTACTAATGCTTCTACAACGACCAACTGAAAATGATTGATGAAACCAGAAAAGAAGAGTTAATTGACCAAGGGTTTAGAAATAAAATTGCAACAATTGATGAGAAGGGAAAACGCAATTATTTATTTCCTAAAAAACCTAAAGGAGCATTATACAACAAAAGAACAATCTTTTCTATTGTCTACTTGATCTTATTCCTTGTAATACCTTGGATAAAATTTGAAGGAGAACCTTTAATCATGATGAATATCCTAAAAAGAAAATTCATCATATTTGGTCAAATATTCGGACCTCAAGATTTTTTTATTTTCGCACTTGGTATGTTGACCTTTGTCGTCTTCATTATCCTATTCACAGTAATATTTGGACGAGTTTTTTGTGGATGGGCTTGTCCGCAAACCATTTTCATGGAAATGGTATTCAGAAAAATTGAATACTGGATTGAGGGTGATTATACCAAACAGCAGCACCTCAAGGCAATGCCATGGAATAGCTATAAAATCAGAAAAAGAACAACCAAGGTATTCATTTTCTACACCGTATCGTTCATACTTGCCAATTACTTTATGGCATATATAATCAGTATGGACGAAGTGCTTAGGTATGTTCAAGAGGGAATTTCAAATCACATAGGCACTTTTTTTTCTATAATTGGATTTACTAGCGTTTTCTTTTTTATTTATTACTGGTTCAGAGAACAGGTTTGCATAGTGGTTTGCCCATACGGGAGACTACAAGGCGTTTTACTTGATAAAAATTCTATTGTAGTAGCATATGATTATATAAGAGGTGAGCCTAGAGGTAAGAAAACTTCACCTGAAAATCAACTTGGCGATTGCATTGATTGCAAAGCCTGCGTGAGGGTTTGTCCTACTGGCATTGACATTAGAAATGGAACCCAACTTGAATGCATAAACTGTACAGCCTGCATTGATTCGTGCGATGAGATAATGGAAAATATTGGTCGGCCAAAAAACCTAATTCGTTTCGCATCGGAAAATAATATCGTCAAAAATCAAAAACTAAGATTTAATACTAGAATTAAGGCTTATTCAGTTGTACTTATCTTGATTGCTTCTTCCTTAATCACCATGTTACTTACACGAGATGATGTTGATATCACCATTTTACGAACACAGGGAATGATTTACCAAACACTTCCCAACGGCTATATTGGCAACCTCTACTCAGCAAGAATGTTTAATGAAACTCACAAGGATATTACCTTGTCCTTGCGTATTGATGAAAAAGAGGGATCCATCGAAGTACTCGGAAAGCAACCTACCATCAAAAGAGAGAGTTATGCTATTTTGACATTTTTAATTAAGAAAAAAGCAGATTTAATAACTAAAAGAAGAAATGATATAAAAGTGGACTTTTATATCAACAATATAAAAATTGCTAGTAAAAAAACATCCTTCATCGGACCAGTAGGTTCTTAATCATAAGCTATGAAAATAAATTGGGGTTATACTATTGTCGCTGTTTATAGTGTCTTTATTATAGGAATTCTATTTATGGTATACAGATCTTCAATTGAACAAAAAGATCTGGTTTCTGATAATTATTATGCAGAAGAGCTAAAATATCAAGAAGTAATAGACCAATCTGCCAATACTGCTTCTCTATCTAGTGAGATTACCGCAGAAGCAAATGATGGTCAAATACAATTATACTTCCCTTCCGAATTTAACGAAGCCAGTTATACAGGTAGTTGGAAATTATACTGCGCTTCAGACAGATCAAAAGACATGAGTGGAAACTATAATATAAATAGAGGAAAATCAACTATCTCCTATAAATCGACTTTAAAAGGACAGTTTCAGTTACAGCTCACCTGGATTAAAGGAAGCAAAAAATACTACTTCGAAAAAAATATTTCCCTATAGCATGCAACTTCAATTTATCATATCAGCTATACTCATCGGATTTGCAGGAAGTTTCCACTGTGCCGGAATGTGTGGACCATTGATGCTAACAAGCCTATTTACAAAAAATGAAAACCG
>CANGBH010000073.1 GCA_947451935.1 Chitinophagaceae bacterium | reverse complement strand
TTTACTGCCTCATCAAAAATACCTAAGCACGGAGTATCATTTTCTTCAGAATGGGTGCACATCAATTGCATGCCCAAGCATATTCCAAGAAATGGCTGTTTAACTTGAGTGATTACTTGATCAAGTTGTTTTGACTTAAGGTATTTCATAGCCGAACTTGCTTCACCAACGCCAGGAAATATAATCTTATCTGCAGTTAATATTTCTTCAGCATCATCAGTAATTAGTGGCTCTACCCCTAACCGTCTTAAGGCATATTGGAGCGACCTGGTATTACCCGCATTATATTTAATCATTACTAACTTCATAGATTAAATCAATTTAAAACTGCTTTAATGAATTCACTAGCAGTCTTTTTAACATCCGTTGAAGTTGATAATGCCTTAATAAAAGCTGTCCCTATGATGGCCCCATTAGAATGAGGCAAAACAGCCTGAAATGTTGATTTATCTCGAATACCAAAACCAACAAGAATTGGATTTTTCAATTGATAGGATTGAAGCTTTTTAAGGTATTCGGTAATGTCATTGAATTCTTTGTTATTCCCTGTGGTAGATGAAGATGAAACTGCGTATAGAAATCCTGAACTGAGTTCATCAAGTTTACGTACTCTTTCTTCACTGGTTTCAGGCGTTACGAGAAATATAAAATCAAGATTATACTTCGCCATTATTTCACCATAGGATTTTTCAAATTCAAAGGCAGGCAAATCAGGCAATATGAATCCATCGATTCCAACACGTGCAGCATCGGCACAAAATTTTTCAAAACCATATTGAAGAACCGTGTTCATATAGCCCATCAATACAACGGGAACATGTATTTTATCACGAAATGAAGCTAATTGCTCAAATAGTTTTTTTATGGTCATGCCATTTTGCAATGCGACCAAACTACTTTCTTGAATAACCGGACCATCAGCTAGGGGGTCGCTGTAAGGCATCCCCAATTCAATTAAATCAACCCCTGAGGTTTGAAGGACTTCCATCAACTCTAACGTGCTGTCTATTTTGGGGAATCCAGCCGTAACATAGACATTTAATATTCCTTTATTCTTTTTTTCGAAAAGTGTTTTAATTCTACTCATTGTTTAGCTCTTCATTTTTTCTGTTTCCATTTCCATCATATACGTAGCAAGGTCTTTATCCCCTCTACCACTTAGCGATATTACCGTAGTATCTTGATTCGAAAGTTGAAGCCTCGGTAACACAGCAAATGCGTGTGCTGTTTCCAAAGCTGGGATTATACCTTCCAATCGTGAAATTTCAAAAGCCCAATACATTGCCTCTTCATCAGTAGCACTCATGAAGGTTCCTCTACCTGATGCAAAAAGATGAGCATGCATAGGTCCGATTCCTGGATAATCTAATCCTGCAGAAATACTATGCGGTTCAACCACTTGGCCATCTTCTGTTTGCATTACAATACTTTTACTACCATGTAAAATACCTGGTACACCTAGTTGTGTTGTAGCTGCGCTCATGCCACTGTTTACACCATGACCTGCAGCCTCAACGGCGATGATTTCAACGGATGGTTCATCTAGGAAATGATAAAATGCACCAGCAGCGTTACTACCCCCTCCAACACATGCAATAACTCGAGTAGGTAGCTCAGAACCTGTTTTTTCTTTTAATTGGATCCTTGTTTCTTCACTGACAATAGATTGTAATCTCGCTACCATGTCTGGGTAAGGATGAGGCCCCACTACAGATCCAATAATATAATGAGTATCATGAGGATGATTAATCCAATCGCGTATGGCTTCATTGGTTGCATCCTTCAGTGTTTTACTACCACTTGTTGCAGGTATTACCGTAGCGCCTAACATCTTCATACGAGCAACATTGGGTGCTTGGCGAACGATATCCTTCTCTCCCATGTATACAATACATTCCATCCCCTTCAGTGCACAGACTGTCGCTGTGGCTACGCCATGTTGACCAGCACCAGTTTCTGCGATGATTCTTTTTTTGCCTAGACGTTGTGCGAGAATAATCTGGCCAATGGTATTATTAATCTTATGAGCACCTGTATGACATAGGTCTTCTCGTTTCAAATAAATGGGAGAATTGAATCGCTCACTAAGACGTTCTGCCAGAAACAAGGGTGTTGGTCTTCCTACATAATCCTTCAACAATGCATGGTATTCTGCTTGAAATAGAGGATCATTATAAATGGAGAGATATTGAGATCTTAGCTCCTCTACATTTTGGTAAAGCATCTCTGGAATATAGGCTCCCCCAAATTCTCCATAATAGCCTTGCTCATCCGGTCTTGAAAAAATATTCCCCATACTGCTAAATTTTATTGATTTCGACTACAAAATCCCTGACCAATTTCATATCCTTTATGCCTGGTGAAATTTCAAATTTACTATTCACATCTAAGGCAAAGACATTCTTCTCACTAGTACAAAATTCCTTTATTTTTTCGATATCATCCGGTCCAATTCCACCACTCAAAAAATAAGGCTTTTCAATATTCAATCCTGAAAGTTGACTCCAGTCAAATTGTTCACCAGTACCCCCAAATTTTTTGCCTAAAGTATCAAATAAGTATAAATCGGTGGACTCTGTATAAGGAAACAATCGATACAAGGTATTGTTGTCTGCACCTATCCTAAATGCCTTAATGGTAGTAATGTGGTTACTTATGTGTTCGCAATACTTAGGTGATTCATCACCATGAAGTTGTACCATGTCTAATTTCCACTCACTTACACAATTCAATACATTTTCAGCGGTCTCATTGACAAAAACGCCAACCCGATTAATTTTAATCTTTTCTGTTTTCAACACCTGAGGCGTTAACCCATTATTCATCACATACCGAGGCGAAGGTTTATAAAAAATAAATCCAGCAAAGTCTACGTTAAGCCCTTCAAGCTCCTTTATTTGTTCAATTTTTGTCATTCCACAAACCTTCAATCGCATGTTTTCACTTTATATGAGGTTAATGAATTGTTGAATTGCTAAAACAGGATCTGAACTTTTCATAAAATTTTCACCGATAAGAAATCCGCTGTATCCGTTTGATCTAAATAACTTGATCAGGGTTGGGTCATCAATTCCACTTTCTGCTATTTTCAATTTTCTAGCAGGAATCTGTTGAGCCATCTTTAAACTCCGTTCAATATCAACATCAAATGTTTTTAAACTTCGGTTATTGATTCCGACCATATCAACTGTATCGCAAATATGTCCGAGTTCATCTTCATCATGAAGTTCGAGTAACACTTCAAGTCCTAATGATTGTGCTGTAGACGATAAAGAAATCACCTCGTCTGGGGTTAGGCATGCAGCGATGAGTAGAATGACATCTGCTCCAATTGATTTGGCCTCATAGAGCTGATAATCATCAATTATAAATTCTTTTCGAAGAATGGGTATACTAATAATACTACGAACGTTGATTAGATCAGTATCTGCTCCACCAAAAAACTGTTCATCCGTTAAAATAGAAATCCCAGCTGCTCCTGCGTTTTCATAACCGACAGCTACTTCGAGAGGAGTTGCCGTATTGTTGATAACACCTTTTGAAGGAGATCGTCGTTTGAATTCAGCAATAATTCCAGTGGATGTGGAATCTAGAAGTCGATTAACAAGAGAAATAGTATTTCGGTTAAATAAATTAGACGCAGAAAGCATTGATACAGTTGTAACACACTTACGTTGTGCTACTTCCTTTCTTTTGTTCTCTATGATTTGATCTAAAATATTCATCAGGCTAAATTATTGGATTGACAAAAGCTTTACTAAAATATTGTTTGCCTTACCACTAACTAAACTTTCAGTAGCAGCAGCATGAGCATCTTGGTATGACTCGTATTTTCCAGTAAATTGAAGCGCTTGTGCAGCATTAGCGATGACCACTGCATTTTGTGCTGCTGTTCCTTCACCGTGGAGTATTTTCAAAAAGATAGATGCTGACTCTTCTATTGAATTTCCCCCTTCTATCTCCTTAGGATCTATCTTAGAGGCAGAAAGCTGTTGTGGTGATAAAATCCGTTCTCCTTCCGCTGTCACAATTTTTGTATCCGCCGTTAAAGAGATCTCATCATAGCCATCAAGAGCATTGATGATCATATATTTCCCTCCGTTGGCTTGCAGTAAGTAATTATATGCTCGAGCTATTTCTTGATTACAAACGCCAATCACTTGATAAGTAGGCTTTGCTGGATTAACTAAGGGGCCTAACATGTTGAAGAAAGTCCTAACACCTAAATTTTTCCGAATTGGTGCTACTACTTTTAATGCAGGATGAAATATCGGGGCATGAAGAAAGCACATATTGGCTTCATCAATTTCCTTTCGAAGAACATTCTGATCGTTTTTAAATGTGTACCCAATATGAGCCATTAAATTCGATGCGCCGCTTATGGAACTTGATCCATAACTACCATGCTTTGCAATAGATTGACCTGCACCAGCTACTATAAAACAGGATAATGTGGAAATATTAAAGGTGTTTTTACCATCCCCTCCTGTGCCAACAATATCCATAACCTTTCTATCTTCTAAATCTACAGGGATACAAAGTTCAAGCAAGGCTTCACGAAATCCAAGCAGTTCAGGCATGGTGATGCTTCGCATTAAATAGACAGTAATAAAAGCACTAAGCTCATGTTCATTGAACTTACCATCTCCTATTTCTTTCAAAATATTTTTGGCTTCTTCTTGAGATAATATTTTATGCTCAAATAAATAATTCAGCACTTTTTTCATACAGTTATTTTTATGCTTTAGGCATTTTCAACCAATTTCGCATCATTGCTTCACCATGAGGAGTTAAGATACTCTCCGGATGAAACTGCACTCCTTGAACATCATAGGTTCTATGCCTTAGCGACATAATCATATTTTTCTCATCACGTGAAGTGATTTCAAGCTTGTCAGAAAAATTTTTATCATCTACAACCCAACTATGATATCGACCTACTGTTTGCTTCAATTCCATTCCTTGAAACCAATCATTTTTATATTGAGATTGAGTTAATCCATCTAACACCTTTATTTCTTTCGCTAACCCATGATATACTTCTGTCAGATTAGTTAGAGCAGAACCAAAAGCTTCCCCAATGGCTTGGTGACCTAGACAAACACCAAATATAGAGCGTGTTGGAGCATAGTGTTGAATGAGCGGGAGAAGTATGCCGGCTTCTTTTGGAATACCCGGACCAGGGGACAATAAAATATTTTCATATTGACCAACATCTTCCAATGAGATTTCATCATTCCTGAATACATCCACCTTTTGGTTCAAGATATGTTCTACCATATGGACCAAATTATAGGTGAAGGAATCGTAATTATCAAAGACAAGTAATTTTTTCAATGTGGTAAATTAAAACGGTTAGGATGAAATTTTATTTAGCTCTGAAGCATATTTAATAGCTCTCTTCAATGCGCCAAGTTTGTTATTTACTTCTTGCAATTCATTCTCTGGAACACTTGAAGCTACAATACCTGCACCTGCTTGGTAAAAAAGCTTATTCTTTCTACATAAGAAGCTTCTAATCATTATGGCTTGATTGCATGAGCCGTCAAATCCCATGAATCCTATTGCTCCTCCATAAAAAGAACGTGGCGTCTTTTCATATTGATTGATCAATTGCATGGCCTTAAATTTTGGAGCTCCACTCAATGTGCCGGCGGGAAACGTTTTAGCCATTAAAATAAATGGATTTGAACCAAGTCGAACAGTTGCTACTACTTCACTAACTAGATGAATCACGTGTGAAAAGTATTTTACTTGACGATATTGAGAAACGCTTACTTGATCACATACCCTACTCAAATCATTTCGCGCTAAATCGACCAACATAACGTGCTCAGCATTTTCCTTTGGATCTTCGAGTAATCGTTCAGCTTCTTTTCTATCAATACCATCATCCCCACTCCGCTTAAATGTCCCGGCAATGGGATGCACAATCGCTTTTCCGTTATTGATGATTAACTGACTTTCAGGAGAAGAACCCATGAGTTTGTAATCACCATAATCGAAGAAGAAAAGATACGGTGAAGGATTGATCATACGCAATGCTCTATAGACATTAAATTCATCTCCTTGAAAGGATTGCTGAAATCTTCTACTGAGGACAATTTGAAATACATCGCCACGATAACAATGTGAAATACCTTTCTTCACCATTTCAAGATATTCCCCATCTGTCAGGTTAGAAGATTCCTCACCATTTGCTTCGAAAGGAAACTCGGGCACATCACGACTTCTGATAAGATGTTCAATGACCTCCGTATTACCGTCTAGTCCTTCGATATGATTTTGTATAATATAGAGTTCGTCTCGAAAATGATCAAATGCAATGACGTATTGATACAATCTATATCGTAATAGTGGAATTACATCTGGATTTTCTAGTGACGAGCTGGTTTGATTAGTTGGTTCGTATGCTTTTGAATCAAAATGAATGGTATCAAAAAAAGGCACTGCATCATAAGCAGTATAGCCAAAAAGGCCTTGAGCATATTTCAATTCTTTGGAAGTATTTTGCACTTCATAGCCTTGCATATATTCCCATACAAAATCGGGAACCGATTTTCCGTGATCAAGTTCGAGTTCAACTGGATCTTTAGTGGGATATTTAATCTCGATTCGATTATTCGCTTTGATTTCAATCCCTCCGATGGCATTGATTCCAATAAATGAAAAACTACTGTCAGCAACGCTGTTTGTGGTGCTTTCCAACAACACCGTATCCCTAAATCGATCCCTCAAACGCAAGTAAACTCCTACTGGTGTAAATAGGTCAGCAGGCATTTTGGTGAGTGAACTCTTTAATATGATTTTATCTACTTTTTCCATTCAATCTTGTTTATAATTCCGAAAAACAAAAGCCCCGAATGATCGGGGCTTTACTTATGTATACAAATAACATAGGTCTTACCCCAATGAAGAGTAAGTATGCCAACCGTTATTTGATATGTTAATTGTGTTCATTGAAGCAAAATTGGGGAAAAATAAGATATCTGCCAAAAAAATAACGCGTTCTCGGATGAATTGTTACTTCAAGTAGCGCTTTATTTCGCGATCTGATTCCCGCTGTTTTATGGATTCACGTTTATCGTGGGTTTTCTTCCCTTTACCTAGTCCAATTTGAATCTTTGCAAAACCATTTTCGTTGAAATAAATTTTAAGGGGGATAATAGTCAGCCCTTTCTCCTTTATTTTTTGAGCGATTTTTAGCAGTTCTTTTTTATGCAATAACAGTTTTCGTTCTCTGGTAGGATTATGGTTAGCATAACTACCAAATTCATATGGAGAGATATGTAATCCTTTTATGTAGAGGGCCCCATGGTCGAGTAGACAATAGCTGTCATTAAAATTAGCTCTGCCATCTCGAAGTGCTTTCACCTCCGTACCGGTCAACATCATTCCAGCATCGAATTTGTCTTCGATGAAAAATTCGAAACTGGCAGATCGATTTTTGATTTCCATTTTTAACGATACCCAAGTTATGTCGGGGTCCGACTTAGCTAGCAAACAAAGAGAGCAACGTTGCGATCCTTTCTTTTAACTTTTTTCTTTCGACGATCATATCCAAGAAACCATGCTCAATTAGGAATTCTGAGGTTTGAAATCCTTCTGGTAAGTCTTTTTTAATTGTCTCTTTTATAACCCTTGGTCCGGCAAATCCAATCATGGCTCCAGGCTCGGCAATATTTATATCCCCCACCATTGCGAATGAAGCTGTAGTGCCTCCGTACGTTGGATCGGTACATAATGAGATGAATGGAATTTTTGCAACCGCTAGCTTGCTTATTTTACCCAATGTTTTAGGTAATTGCATAAGTGAAAATGCACTTTCCATCATTCGAGCACCACCACTCTTGCTTACAATCATTAAAGGAGTTCTATGTTCCAAACAATATTCTGCAGCGCGTGCAATTTTTTCACCCATTACACTCCCTAAAGATCCACCGATGAAGTTAAAGTCCATGCAACAAATTACAAGGCCATTGCCACCTACTTTACCAACCGCAGTTGTAATCGAATCATGAAG
>CANGBH010000072.1 GCA_947451935.1 Chitinophagaceae bacterium | reverse complement strand
GTTATTATCTAGACTTCCTAAGCTCACCTGTATACCATCTAAACCTATTTCTTTTGCCACTTTAAATGCGTCAATTTCTGAAAACTTATCAATTGACCAATCGCAAGTGCTAATCTTGAATTGACATGATTTAGTTGAAGATAATAGAGCGTATGGCTCAACAGAGAATCCTGCTAGAGTTATTGCTGAGTTGGTTATAAAATGACGACGAGATGGCATAAACTTACATTGAAAGATTCTCTACTGAATATATAAAAAAAATACTAAAAATATCTACAAGTGTAAATTAACAACTGAAAAACAATCATGATTCTTCTCGTCGCCATAAATAAAAAGCCCTCCACAAGGGAGGGCTTCGCTTTGATTTTATAAAAAGAATAATAATTAATAGCCTGCGTTCTGCGCAAGATTTGGGTTAACATCTCTCTCCAATTGAGGAATTGGAAGAAGCCAATGATTAAAATCACAATGAGAATAATCCATCTTTGTAGGTGCGCTGAGGGAACCGCCTTCACAAGTAAACGTATATTCATTTAATGCCTGCATTACATTTGTAGCAACTCCAGCTCTAACTAAATCATCCCAACGCTGAGCTTCAAATGCTAATTCAAGTCTTCGTTCATTTAAAATTGCGCCCTTCATATCTGATTTAGAAAGAGCTGATGAAATTGGAGATAAACCAGCGCGAATTCTAACTTCATTCATGGTAGAAGCAGCGTCAGCAGTACTATTCAGTTCATTTTGTGCTTCAGCCTTAAGCAAGATAATATCTGCAAGACGCAACATGTAATAATTGTCGCCACTAGCCCATCCACCAGGATCTTTTGCTTTGTAGTTAAATGGAGTACCAACCGAAGGATCTTGACAAGGATTCCAGTTTTCATCAGCCCAACTAATTGGATCACCATTTACATCTTGAGTCCAAAACACAATATTAGCATTTTTTCTAACCTCGTCTCCTTCATTATCAAATGCAGCAACTAAGTCTTTTGAAGGAACACAATATTTTTGCCACCCATCCTCTGGCGCTAAATAAAGTTGAATACCCCAACTTGAAGCATCCCAATTACCGGCTTCATATGGAACTTCAAGAATAGATTCATTATTAAACTCATGTGATCCATCAAAGAGTTGTGCATAATCTGCCAATAAAGAATAGCCTCCAGCACCTGAAATCACCGCATTACAATACTGTAGCACTTTGGCATAATCTCTATCTGAACGTTGTGCCCAAACTTTTGCCAACATTGCATTTGCAGCACCTTTTGTGGCTCTGACTTTATTAACAGATGCTGAACTTCCGTATGTATCTGGCAGACCATTAGCTGCAACTTCCAGATCTTTTACGATTTGATCATACACTTCTTTTTCGGTAGACCTAGCTTTTCTTGTTTTAGCCGGATCAGCGGTATTTGATTCCAGTTCTAATGGAACGCCTCCGTACAATTTAACCAATTGATAATAATGAAATGCCCTTAAAAAACTTGCTTCACCGATAATCTGACTTTTACGTGATTCATCTAAGTCAGACCCTTTAAATTCAGCAATTTTATTCAATAGGATATTACAACGAGCAATGCCAGTATACAACGCACTCCAGTTAACAAAATTATGGTGGTTACTCGGCGGTAAAATAAACCGATCGTAATCGTAAAATGTTTCCTCATTGCCTCCCCCAGGGTATGCATTATCAGAACGAACATCGCTCAACATTACATATTCCCATTGGTAGTAATCTGTTGAATAAAATGTATTATAACAACCATTTAATACTTTTTCAATGTCAGCAGCAGTATTGTAAGCGTTACCAGTAGTCAAAGATGTTTTTGGTTTATCATCCAAGAATTTCTGACATGAAACTATTGTCATCATAAATAGTATGGCAAATAATTTAGAAGTTGAATATTTTTTCATGATAAATATTTTAAATTATTAGAAAGAAATATTTACACCCAAAATAAAATCTCTTGACTGAGGATAAGTACCAAAGTCAACACCCGGTGCGATATTTTGATTTTTTGCAGATTGTCCATTTCCACTGAATGCACTTACTTCTGGATCAAATCCTGAATACTTGGTAAATGTCAATAGATTTTCACCAGTAAAATAAACCATACAACGACTCATTTTCAACTTTGATATAGCTGATAGTGGCAAATTGTATCCAAGGGTAAGCGCTTTAAGTCTTACAAAAGACCCATTCTCTAAAAAGCGAGTAGATGGATTAGCATTAGCCCAGCTGTCGGGTGTTGATCTTGGCACATCTGTAATATCACCTGGCTTACTCCATCTTCTAAGCACAGCAGCTGATTGGTTCATAACAAGTGCCATAGACTCAGTCAACACCCTAGTTGCATTGAGAATTTGATTTCCTTGAACTCCTTGAAAGAATACATTAAGTGAAAAGCTCTTGTATGTAAAGGTATTAGTCAATCCAAAAATATATTTGGGGTTAGCAAAACCAATAATGCCAACACTATCTGCCCCATCTAAATTTTTCATGTACTTGATATCCCCTGTTGCAGGATCAACTCCTTGTGAAATCTTTCCATAGAAAGAACCGAGAGGCATCCCCTCTTTAACAATTGCAGTATTGAAATCATCTCCGGCAGGATTAATTGGACCTGCAGGAATTGTATTACCAACAATACTTAACACCTTATTCTTATTGAATGAAATGTTGAAATCAGTAGTCCATCTAAAATTATTTTTGATGATATTCTTTGAACTCACAGAAAATTCAAATCCTTTGTTTTCAAGACTGCCAGCATTTTGTAAGGCGCTAGAGAATCCTGTACTGTTTACAACTGGCACATTCAATAACATGTCTGTTGTTTTCTTATTATAATAATCAGCTGTAAAAGACAATCTGTTGTTCAAAATAGTTAAATCGATTCCGATATCAATCTGCGCCGTTTTCTCCCACCTCAAATCACTATTTTCAAATGTCCTAGGCTTATATGCAGTTACCATCTGATTGCCTATGATATACTTGCCAAGTGTGTCTATTAAACCATACCAAGCATATGGATCTGCTCTGTCATTACCCACGATACCCCACCCAGCACGTAATTTGAATTCATCAACACCTTTAACATTTCTAAAAAATTTCTCTTGTGATATTCTCCATCCTGAAGAAAAGGAAGGGAAATAACCCCAACGGTGCTGAGAAGAAAATTGTCCAGAGCCGTCAGCCCTAAAATTAGAAGTCACATAATACTTATCCTTGTATGCGTAATTCACACGACCGATCATAGATACATGTGATTTTTGTGCAAAATAAGGAATAGCAGGACTTCTTACAGCACCAGACTCTACATTGTGATTAGAAGCAGTTGTAAAATCATGTGCTGATTTATAAATATTATCAGTTGTTTCACGAGAAACGATTAATCCTCCCAAAGCACTTATACTATGATCTTTAATTTTAGTGTTATAATTTACGGTGTTTTCAAGTACCCAGTATTTATATTTAAATACATTATAGTCTACAATACCACCCATTGATTTACCATAACGCGTTTGTACTCCATCAAGGAAGGAATTATAGGTTCCATTAGATTGCTCGAAGCCCAATAAACTTTTTAATTTTAAACCCTTAAGCGGATCTGCTTCTGCATATACATTACCATGGTATCTATTATTTTTAAATACATGGTCTGGCTGATACACTGTTGATACTGGATTTTCAAGGTCGTTAATAAATGGACTCCTTGCATACATAGTTAAATCATCAGCATCACGAATTCCGATATTGGGTATTGAGGTATACAATCTAGTAATAACTCCATTACGGTTATTCTCTGACACATCTACATCATTCCAATTATCATAAGCTAAACTTGTACCTACTTTTAAAAACGATAAAAGCTGGTGATCAAGATTTGCTTTTATGGTAGCTCTCTTCAAATTATTATTGAGAACAATTCCATTTTGATTTATCGAGGAACCAGAAATATAATAAGTTGTTTTTTTAGTTCCCCCTGTTGCAGAAAGTTGATAGTTTTGAGTAAGAGCATTACGGAAAACCTCATCTTGCCAGTTCGTATTTTTATTATACTTACTCCAATCTGTTGTTGCACCCATTTCAATTGCTAAGTCTTTAAATTGTGTTCCATTTAAAACATCCATCTTTTTCCATGCTTTAGACAGGCCAAGAGATGTATTAAAACTTAGTTTCATTTTCTGATTACGGCCGCGTTTTGTAGTAATTAACACTACGCCATTTGAGCCACTACTACCATAGATTGCAGCAGATGATGCATCCTTGAGAATGGTTATTGATTCTATATCGGAGGGAGGAATATCATTAGTGCTACTAGTAGGAACCCCATCTATTATATATAGGGGGTCACTTGCAGATGTAATAGATGATGTACCGCGGATACGAATCGAAAAACCGGCTTGAGGTTGACCTGAGCTACGTATAACTTGTACACCTGCCGCCTTACCTTCAATTGCATATCCAAATTGTGTATTAGGTCGATTTTCCATTTCTTTTGAACCGAGAACTGAAACCGAACCGGTAAGATCCTTCTTTTTTTGCGTACCATAACCTACAACGACAACTTGATCTAACTGCTTTTCCACGGCTTTAAGAACTATGTTCAAATTATCATTACTACCAATTGATACCTCCTGGTCTTCATAACCGATACTTGAAATAATGAGTATCGCGTTTTCTGTAACGTCTATAGAAAACCCACCCTTAGCATCTGTAGTTGTTCCGTAATTAGTTCCCTTTAGCCTTACACTAGCACCTTCTATGGGTAATCCAGTTTCTGATGAAACTTTACCTGTTAGTTTACGAGATGACTTTTCTGTGTTTAAGTCAGAAGGGAAGATTACATATAGCTCACCATTGACCAATCGATGGACTAGTCCTGAACCTTCTAAAATGTCATTCAACACATTAGCAACAGGTTTGTTAACTACATCGACATCTACTTTTTTTTGTAAAGTAGGTAGGTCAAAATTGTATAAAAACCTAAAATTGGTTTGTTTTTCGATAGCCTTCAATACTTTCGGTATTTCAGCTTTCTTCATTTGCAGAGTGATTCCCTGGGCATTCCCGTCACCTGCGAGAACTTGGAATGCTGTAAATAAGATTAATGCTAAAGTCATTTTCATAACCAAACAAAAATTTAAAAACGAGCGTTTAAGAAGTGGCAAACATCTAACATGAGGTATAGTTTTTTTCATACCTTTGGTTTTAGGGGTTATTAATAATAGAGTCTTCTGATTTTCCAAATGCCGAAGCTCCTTTTTTAGCCTTATACGGGGAATGTTACAGCATTTCCCGTTTGTATTTTTTGTGTTATTTCTTATCTATAATAATTTCATTTTCTTTTATTTGGAATTTAAAAGGGTTAGTAATCTGCAAAGCATGCAGGGCTTCTTCAATATTTTCATCTTCAAATACACCAGTAAAACGGAATAATGAAACTCTTGGATTTACTATTTTGATTTTAACATTAAACCATCGTTCCATTTTTTGCGCGAGTTCTTCAAAAGAATCACCATCAAATAATAATTTTCCATATACCCATGATGTTTCGATTCTTGAACTATCTGTCAAATTTTTAGGAATTGAACTGATTGAAATATGCTCTGGCTTGAATGCATATACTGGAGCAGCTGATAAACTTCCTTTTTCGGCAGTATTCTCTACCTGTTGAATCTTATCAAGGGGTTTATTGTATGTGAGTTTTTCATTTGGACGTAGAATGATTTTTGCAGCATTTCGAACACTGTTGCGGGCAACTTCAATAAGTCCTCTGACTAACGTTGCCTCAATAACTGATTCTTTTGGATAAGATTTTACATTAAATGCAGTGCCAAGTACACGAATGCTAATACCTGATGTATGAACAATAAATGGTTTATGTGCATTTTTCACCACATCAAAATAAGCTTCGCCCTCTAATGAAACTTCCCTTAAAGAATCTCCAAATGTGGAATTATAAGTAATACGGCTTTCAGAATTCAACCACACCCTAGTTCCGTCAGGCAAGAGTAGCTTAGACTTTGTACCGGGTTTGGCTACAATTTCATTTTCTTGAATTTGATTTGCTTGAGTAAATCTCGAATTCCAATTTTCATAGGCATTCCAAGCAAATATGGAAATTATGCCAACAAGTGAAGCAGCTACAGCATATCTAAACCAAGATTTATGTAAAATTGATATTTGCTTCGCCACACTAGGACTAATTGATTCACTTAATTCTAGCTCAGCAGTCTTTGTTATGATTTTTTGAAAATGATCCTCCTTAAAACTATCCTTAAACTCTTTGCTTTTGTTAGCACTACCCCACCAATTTTCTAATAATTCTTGGGCATATTGTTCTTCGGGGTTCATAGTAAAATACTCAGCAAGCTCTGTAAGCTCAGCTTCCGTTGCCTCTTTTGCAAGCTTTTTTGCTATTAATTCATCAATTCTTAGTTCCTTCATAATATGTCCTCAACAATAAGACACATTAAAAAGGATATTACCCTAAAGCGATTGAAATTAAATTAGCTTATTCGACTTTGACGGCTTGATAAAGACCTCCTTTTTTAGCCTTTTTCTTAATTGACTTACTGCTATAACCATTTGAGCATCAACGGTTTTTACAGAAATATTAAGAATTTCTGCAACATTTTTATATTTAAGTCCATCTTCCCTAACTAACTTAAAAATCATTTTACATCGTGGGGGCAAACTTTCGACTGCTTCTCTAATTTTGAAAAGGATTTCATTTGTTATCAACAGGCTTTCAGGATTATTATCATCTGTCAAAACTATTTCCAAGTCGTCATACTGTTCATAGATATTCCGTTGTGCAATCCGTGACAAATGATTTAGTGAGGCATTCTTTGTTGCTTTATAAAGATAAACACGAATATTTTCAATTTCTGCAATTGCATCCTTTGACTTCCATAGTCGAACAAAAACATCGTCTACAATTTCAGTAGCAATATCCATTGACTTGAGCAGTGAAAATGAGAATTGACAAAGGTCTGGATACAATGCTAAAAACAGAGATTTAAAGGCATCCTCATTGCCTTCAGATAATCCTACTCTTAAATGCTTAAATGAATCTCTCATTGTAATATCCAATGTATGAAAGAATTGGATATTATAAATTTATCATTTTTTTGTTAATATAAAAAAAATAGACTGAAAGACTAGGTTTAGCATATTTGAACGATGCATCACCAATATTTTACTTGCTATGTAAATAGTAATTATCAGATCAGATTCTACTCCCTTTGAAAAGGCTTCGAAAAAAAATCATCCACTTGTTTATTGAAAAGTTCTGGATACTCCCTTAAGGTAGCATGACCTGAATTAGGTAAAATCCAAAGATAGGCTTGAGGTATATATTGGAAAATCAATGCCGTATGCTGTACATTAATTAAGTCATCGTCACCTCCTATAATAAGTGATGGGCATTTTATAGTGTGCAAACTTTCTAATGTGATATTGGGCTGAAACCAATCCAATAAAAATAGCTTCCATCGATTTTTTTCTGCTGGTGTTTTGAAACTCTTTACATCTGTAGTAAGAAATCTTTTTTGATCAGATTTCCAACTGGATGGATTAATGGCTGTAGAATCAGGCCAAAGGTTTGCACCCGTCGATGCCAATTTAATTACTTTACTAGGATGCCTCATTGCCAGACAAAGTGCATTGATACCTCCGTCGCTAAATCCCAATACATAGGCCGAATCAATATGCATGGCAGTTAAAAATGCGGCTTCATCATCCGCCATCATCTCAAAACTCAATGAGTCATTATAATCCACCGTTTTACCTTGTGCGCGACTATCAAGAAGAATGACTTGATATTTCTTAGCGAAATAGGAAACATTTTCACTGAATGATGCGCCAGATCCCCCATTACCGTGAATCATTAACAAAGGCTTACCACTACCGTATACTTCATAATACATTTTAATTCCTCGGATATCAATGTATTTGCCTGCGCTAGCATTACTCCCATATTTTACTTGACTCTTTGCACAGCCCACTAAAAGAAATAGGAAAAAATAAGTCGAAAGTAGTTTTGTGTTTTTTTTCAATTGATTATTAATTTAAGTAAACTCTTCTATACTTAGCCATTGCAAAATACGGAAATAAAGATGACATAGTTTATGTTGGATAATAATCGATTTAGGATTTACTAGATTATAATCCGTCCAAATATATCTGCCTACTTTTCATAAGACTGAACTAAATAATTTTTACATTTACCAATAAATAAAATACGCATGATCAAAGATTTGATGAATAATAAACCAGCCAAACTATTTGCTCTCATGTCTGCTTTCTTTGTAGCCAATGCATTGATTGCAGAATGCATAGGAGGCAAAATATTTTCATTGGAAGCCGTTTTGGGAATAGACCCAGTAAACCTAACTTTCTTTGGCGAATCCAATTTATCATTTGCATTAACCTGTGGTGTTTTACTATGGCCAATAGAATTTGTCATGACCGATATTGTGAATGAGTATTATGGTCCCAAAGCAGTAAGACGTATTTCCTATACTGCGGTTGCTTTGATTGCTTATGCATTCATTATGTTCTACCTTGCTATCAATGTAACACCCCCAGATTGGTGGCTTAGCTCCAATACAGCGAAAGGTGTTCC
>CANGBH010000071.1 GCA_947451935.1 Chitinophagaceae bacterium | reverse complement strand
TTGTAGCACTACTTCAAACCCTATAAATGTAGTTGTGAATGCCTATCCACCAATACCAACAATCATTCCGGATGCTACTGCCCCAGAGACAACATTAAACGGATTTAATATTTGTCCAGGTACAAATTCAAAAATTAGTACATCACCATTATTGGGTGCGTCCTATCAGTGGTTTATCAATGACACCATTATTCCTTCTGCACAATCACAAAGTGTAACCATCAATAGAGCAGGAGCGTATACTGTTGAAACTTCTTTAAATGGATGCCCTAGTGTTTCAACTAAAACAATAGTGGGGCTTTTACCAAGGCCCCAGGGTGTTTTTATTCCACCTGTTGTAAAAACAATTTGTAATGGGTATACATCCACCTTGAATGCAAGTAATGCCTTTGGCTATCAGTGGTACCTCAACTATAAACCAATTGATACTGCAAAATCAAGTTCATTAAATGCTGCAAGCTCAGGTGTTTATCAGGTTGAATTTTATACAGACAAAGGGTGTAAGAGCATGAGTGATAGTTTAGTCATACTATCGGTGCTTAAAAAGCCTACTCCCGCATTTACCTATGATTTATTTTGTGTAAATGTTCCGTCAAGTTTTACTAATCAAACTATCACAACAAATAGTGGGCCAGTAACTTATCATTGGGAATTTCAAAATGGCGAGACAAAAGATTCAGTTAACGTCACACATGTTTTCCCAACATCCGGGTTGTATAAAGTGGTTCTAAATGTTACACCTTCAATTTGTCCGCAACTCGTAGATTCAATTAGTGCAACGATTTTAGTGGAGAACCCTCTTAATGGAATTCGGTATCCACCAGTTGAAGCCCGTGCAGGTAAGCCGATTAGTTTAATTGCCAGATCATTTGGGGTTTCATTTGAATGGGTACCTTCAACAGGACTTGATAATCCTAATATCAGGATACCTCTTTTGACGCCAACAACTGAGCAACTTTATACCATAAAGATATTAAATAGAGCAGGCTGTCTTAATGTCGATTCTGTTTTGGTAAGGATATTTGATGAGCAAGATATTTTTATCGCAGGAGGCTTTACTCCGAACAATGATGGTAAAAATGATAAAATTTATCCCTTCTTGGTTGGCATAAACGCTTTCCATTATTTAAAGATTTTTAATAGGTGGGGTAATATGGTATTTCAAACAACTTCTGTTGATCCTGCATTGGGATGGGATGGGAAATATAAAGGAAGGGATCAGCCTGCCGATACATATACATGGATTGTGGAAGGTGAAGGGGAAAACGGTAAGGTGTTTAGGAAATCTGGAAGTTTAATTTTGATTCGATAGTTTTAAAATAAGTGATGATTAACAGGCCTATTAAATATTGTGTATTCGTTTTGTTCATAGCCATGCGTGTGTCTGCGCAAGACCCACATTATTCACAGTATTTTAGTTCACCACTTTCATTGAATCCAGCATTTACAGGGTATTATGATGGCACGCATCGACTCGCTACAAATTTTCGTAACCAATGGGTTGGCACAGGAGAGCCATTCACAACGGCCTCTGCATCATTTGATACTAGAGTGATGAGGGAAAAGTTGGATAAAAATTTATTTGGACTTGGAGCAATTATTACTACTGATCGAACTGCATCGGGCTCATACAATAGTAATTATTTAGCGTTATCAGCGGCATATCATCAAGCCTTGGATGAAGATGGAACGAATCATTTGGGTATCGGCTTTCAAGGTAGTTATGGAACTCGTATTCTTGATTACAACAAAGTATCATTCAATTCTCAGTTTGCTAGTAGGGGATTTGATTTGACATTACCCAACAATGAAAATTTCGTTACTCGACGTGCTAATTATATGGATTTTAATTTCGGTTTAATGTATAATTATTTGAAAGATCGAAATCGATTTTATATAGGAACTAGTTATTATCATGTGTCACAACCAAAGATGACATTTTTAGGAAACGATCCTTACACATTACCATCAAGATTTACTGTTCACTCTGGGGCATCATTTTTAGTTGGTCCGCAGGGTGAAGTCTTTCTTAGCGCTCAATACATGTCGCAAGGAACTGCCACCAACCAAGTAGTTGGACTAGCCTATGGGTATAGTCCTCATGAATTCAATGACGACAATGTAATTTATCTCGGGGCATTTTATAGGAATAAAGATGCTTTTTATCCTTATGTAGGATATCTTTTTAATGATTTACAAATTGGTGTTACTTATGATATTAATGTTACCAACTTGCAAATTAGCAACTCTCGAAATAAGAGCTTTGAGCTTAGTCTTATATATCATTTCTTTGATGCCAATGAAGTGCGTCGTGTGATGCCTTGGTATTAGTTCAACTACCATGCAATTCCATAGTCCTCTCCATGGTTGCTAGAGCCACCCCATAAACTTCCATGTTTCCAATCAAACCAAATGGCATTGATGGGCCCAGAGGTGCGATCGTCAAAACTCAAAACATACCCCATCTTTTTTAATGTTTCTCTTATCGTTTCGGGTGTGTTTTCATGGAGTAGGATATTGCCTGGCCTAGGTTCTCTGTCTGCTATTTTAGTTCCTCCAAGGGAGAGCCAAAGTTGATTTGAATTAAAATTTGCTGCCTCTGTAGCTTGTTGAACTGTCATGCCAAACTCTACGATATTTAAGAAAAACTGCAATAGGTTTTGATCTTGTGTATCACCACCTTGCACTGCAAACGATAAGAATGGTTTCCCGTTTTTTAATGCAAGAGAAGGGGTTAGTGTGACCCTTGGTCTTTTGCCTGGTGCTACAACGTTGAATGGATTCAGTGTTGAATCAAGCACAAAACTTTGCATACGCTGACTCATGCCTACTCCAGTTTTTCCGGCAATGCATGCTGGTATCCAGCCACCACTAGGGGTAATAGAAACAACCCAACCTTCTTTATCGGCAGCCTCAACAGAAGTAGTACCTCTCCATAATCTATCGTGGTATAGATCATCTGCTATCGCTAATGAACCTCCATCGTGTTTTGGAAGAAAATTTCTTATGGTGCTATCGGAGTTGTCAAACCCTCGCCGTTCAAGTAGATCAATGTATGGGTTAATTTTATGCTCAAAGGGATAAGGATTGCCTGGTCCAATTATCGGGTTGTTTTTATCTTGATCTAGTTGAGATGCTCTCTGCTTGGCATAGTCTTTGCTAAGCAAACCTTCTATGGGTTCAGTTGGTGGAAAGTTTGGGTCACCATAGTAAAAATCCCTGTCTGCAAATGCCATGCTCATAGCTTGATAAACAGTATTAATATACTTAGGGCTATTATATCCCATTGATTTTAAATCAAAATTTTCAAGAATATTTAATGCCTGAAGCATCGATGGTCCTTGAGTCCACTCTTTTAATTTATAGACATCAATCCCTTTGTATGATACATGTGTAGGTTCTTCTTCCACAGGTTTCCAATTAGCCAAGTCTTGAAGAGTAATTAGGCCACCCTGTTCTTGTACTCCTCTAACGAATTCCTTTGCGATATCTCCTTTATAGAAGCGATCATATGCTGCCATAATTGATGCTTTTCTACTTAGCCCTTTTTTGAGCGCTAGTTGTTCTGCTTCTACAATTTTGCTAAGTGTTATATATAAGTCTTTTTGTATAAAAATTTCTCCTGGCTCAGGTGCTTCTCTTTTTTCATCTGGGTGAGTTAATAAAACCGCTTTGCTATAGGGCCATTCCTTGATTAATTTTTTTCCTCTTTCAATGCTATTTGCCGTTTGTGCTTCAATAGGATACCCTGCAGCCAATTGCATAGCAGGTGCAAGTACTTCTTTTAAGCTCATGGTGCCATATTCTGCAAGCATATAGCATAGTCCTCCAGGCGTTCCAGGGGTAGTGGCTGCTAACGGACCATATTCCGGAGGGAAATCAAATCCTTTGGATTTAAAAAATTCCGGAGTGGCGCCTGTTGGTGCAACGCCCATAGCATTTATCGAAATAACTTTTCTGGTTTTAGGATTATAAATCAACGCTTGTGTTTCACCTCCCCAGCTCAATACATCCCACATGGTGCAGGTTGAAGCTAGCATAGCGCATGCAGCATCAACAGCATTTCCTCCTTTATTGAAGATGATTGCACCTGCAGTAGCAGCAAGTGGTTTGCCTGTTATAGCCATCCAATTTTTACCATGTAATGGAGGTTTTTGCGTTTGTTGTCCCAAGCTGTTTAATGTGATAAACAGCATCATCAAGAGGAGAATGTTTTTACTCATAAGTTTCAAATTACGAAAAAATCAATTCTCCATTCTGTTCTGTTTGATTGATTTTAGGATTCATTTTGGCTAGGGTTAGACATAAACGTTTTCGTAAAATCAAGAACTTGAAATCTCTAAGGGCCGTATAGTTTATGTATATTTGAGTAGGTATTTTATAGTGTTTTATCAATCGCTAGTGAAGCGGATTAATCCAAAATAAGATACTCATTATTTTATACGTATAAACTTTAACCATGTCTAAAAAAGTAGTTACTCTAGGGGAAATCATGCTTCGCTTATCTACTCCCGATTACAAGCGTTTTGTTCAAGCAGATACATTCGATATAACCTATGGTGGTGGTGAAGCCAATGTCGCTGCTGCACTTTGTAATTATGGACTTCAAGGTACATTTGTTACAAAAGTTCCTAATAATCCTATTGGACAATCAGCAATCAATCATTTGAGAAGATATGGTGTCGATACACAATTCATAGCACGAGGGGGTGATCGTTTGGGTATATATTTTTTAGAAACAGGAGCTTCTATGAGGGCATCGCAAGTAGTGTATGATAGGGCAGGAGCTTCAATTGCTGATGTGAACGCTGCAGAATTTGATTTTGATAAAATTTTTGATGGAGCATCATGGTTTCATACGACTGGTATTACTCCTGCCTTAAGTGATAAAGCAGCTGCTCTAACCGAGGCTGCGTTGATTGCCGCTAAATCAAAAGGAATCACTACCAGTATCGACCTTAATTATCGTAAAAAATTATGGAGTAAAGAAAAAGCAAGGGAAGTGATGACTAGGCTCTGTCAACACGTTGACGTGTGTATAGGTAATGAAGAAGATGCGGATACCACATTAGGCTTCAAAGCAAAAGATACCGATGTTACAAAAGGCGAATTGGATTTAGACGGGTACAAAGATGTATTTGAGCGCATGAAAGAAAAATTTGGGTTCAAATTCATTGCATCTTCTTTGAGGGAAAGCCACAGTGCAAGTGACAATGGTTGGAGTGCATTAGTGTATGACGGCAACGAGTTCTATCATACAAAAAAATATGATGTTCGTATAGTAGACAGGGTTGGTAGTGGAGACAGCTTTGCTAGCGGCTTAATTTATGGATTGGTGACTGGCATGCCTATGCCAGAGGCGGCTGAGTTTGGCGTTGCCGCTAGTGCCATCAAACATACAATTCCAGGCGACCTTAATCACGCTACGCTTAGTGAAGTAAAGGATTTGATGAAAGGAGATGGCAGTGGTAGAGTACAACGTTAATTTATAGAATATGATCATAGATTCAATTAAAAATGCACACCTGTATTTTGCAATTCATCCATTGTTCGAAAAAGCCTTTGAGCATATTGCACAAACAGACCTTAAGTCGCTCGAAGTAACCCGGTATGATTTAGAAGGGGATAACCTTAAGGTTATTGTTTCAAATAAAGTGGGTATGACCAAAGCTGAATCCCTTACCAAGTTTGAATGTCATAATAAATATATTGATATTCAATTTTGTGTTAGTGGAAATGAACAATATGGTTGGAAATCAAGGGAGACCTGCACAAGTGAGAAGCTCCCTTATGATGCTGAAAAAGATGTTCTATTTTATACTGATCAACCTGATATGTTTTTTGAATTAGCTGCAGGGCAGTTTGTTATTTTTTTTCCAACTGATGTGCATGCACCAATGATTGGTGATGGTGAAATAAAGAAAATGGTTTTCAAAATCAAAGCATAAATAATGAGTAAGATTTCAAAAGTCACTGACGCGATTGTTCAACAAGGCATTCTTCCACTGTATTTTAATCCGGATGAATTGGTAAGTGTTGAGATATTAAGGGCTGTATACAAAGCAGGTATTAGGGCAGTAGAGTATACCAACAGAGGAGAAGCTGCGCTTAGCAACTTCAAAGCCATGGTGACCGTTCAACGACAAGAGATGCCAGATATGTTGTTGGGTGTAGGTACTATCAAAAATGTTAAGCAGGCAGAAGAATATATTCATGCCGGTGCAGATTTCTTAGTGAGCCCAGGATTTGTGCATGAAGTTGCTTCATATGCGTTAACGAATGATATTTTTTATGCTCCAGGTTGTATGACTCCATCAGAAATCATAGCAGCTGAAAATGCTGGGGTCCATTTTATAAAGTTATTCCCTGGAAATATTTTAGGTGTTGAATTTTTAAGCAGCATCAAAGAGATCTTCCCTAAATTATTATTTATGCCTACTGGTGGTGTTGATACTTCTCAGGAAAGCATATCAGCATGGTTTGCCGCAGGTGTTTGTGCTGTAGGCATGGGGAGCAAATTGATTAGTAAGAAACTCATGGAACAAAGAGATTACCAAAGCATCGAAGTGCTTACTAGGGATGTTTTATCATTAATTAAGACAATTAAAAAATAACTATGAAGCATAGTCGACTATTTCCTATTTTATTTTTAATAACATCAAGCTTGTTGGCTATGGATTCAGTAAATGCTCAATACAAACCGCTATACGTTCACAAAATCCCCAATTATATTGAGACTCCTGACACAGAGTCTGAATCAATGTATGGCGAAATGCTCATTGTGTCTAATGTTTCCATTCCGCGCTACCAATTTTTTAGTGCTGGTGGCGATGGACAAAAACCCTGTGTAGTGATTTGTCCAGGTGGTGGATATGGTATACTTGCAGCTGCTCATGAAGGAACAGATGTTGCCAAATACTTCAATAGTATTGGTGTTCATGCGCTTGTATTGAAATACAGAATTCCGTCCGATGAACATCAAACGAATAAAATGTTTGTGCCCTTACAGGATGTGCAACAAGCTATGTATTTGGTTAGATCAAATGCCAAAAAATGGCATGTGGATGCGAACAAGGTTGGTGTGATGGGCTTCTCTGCTGGAGGGCATTTGGCTTCAACATTAGCAACTCATTATGATGATCGAAAAATTGTAAGAAAAAAGTCAATCTCATTTCGACCAGACTTTCAATTATTAATCTACCCTGTAATTTCATTTGGTTCCTTTGGACATAAAGGTTCACGTGATAATTTATTGAGTCCAGACACTACTGCTTCGAATATTGCTTATTTTTCTAATGAGCTACATGTCGATAAAAATACGCCACCTGCTTTTTTAGTGCATGCAAAGGATGATGATGCCGTGCCTATAGAAAATTCTATAGTTTTTTCTTCTAAATTAAAAGAGAGTGGAGTAGAAGCAACGGTGATCACCTATGAAAAGGGTGGTCATGGGTTTGGCATGAATAACAAGACCAGTTCGGAAAAATGGACAGATGCCTTATTCCTTTGGTTTAAGAAACAAGGCATCTTATAGTTCAGCTAGATCTTAGTATTTAAACGGTTTCCCGCCTGCCATTACCTCTTGTGTTTTTTCATCGAAGGTTACTTTCTCGCCTGTTCTTGCGGCCGCATTTGTCATGATGGTTGCAATGGAATGACTATAACCTGCTTCAACAGGCGCATTGGTTTGTTTTCTGCTTCGGATACATTCCATCCAATTTCTAACATGGGTTGAAGTTAACATATCACCACCCGTGTTAGCGCCTGATTCAACTTTGATAGCAAGCTCGGTAAGGTTAACGTCAGGGAGTAAGTTGGATTTCATTTTCATTTGTCCTGCAGCTTTCTCGCTTAATCCGCCATGCGAAGAAACTTTGTTGGTGATTAGATTTAATTCACCACCATTGCTGTAATATATTTCACTTGGATCGTCGTCTCCATTATGCATACGTGAAGTGAATACAACTTGGAATCCTTTCGTTAAATCATCCGTTGGGCCATAATCAAATACAGATGTTATCGTATCCCAGTTTTTTCTTCCATCTTTCCATTTATAAATGCCACCATTAGCAACCACACTTCTTGGGTGACTTAGTTCACTAAACCAATTTACGGTATCGATTTGGTGACTCATCCATTGACCAGAAAGTCCAGATGAATATGGCCAAAACAGTCTATACTCAAGGTACTTACGTGGGTCAAAATTTTCATAAGGCCTATTCATTAGATAGCGTTTCCAATCAAGATCTTTTTCTTCGCATTTAGCTACTAATGCTTCTCTTCTCCAACGGCCAGGTTGATTTACGTTCCAAGCTAACTCAACCATAGTGATGTCACCGAATTGGCCTGATTGGATGAATTTTGCTGCTGCCTGATAGTTAGGTCCTGATCTACGTTGTGATCCTACCTGTATGATTCGATCCGATGCTTTTGCCGCTTTTAGCGCAGCTCGATTATCTTCCATCGTTTCGGCAAATGGCTTTTCTACATAGATGTCTTTATTAGCTTTAAGAGCTTCTATTGTATGTAAGGCATGTTGGAAGTCTGCAGTCGAAATAAATACAGCATCAATATCTTTCAATGAGTGAAGTTCTTCATTGTTTTTGCATCCAATGATATCATGCCCCATTTTTGATTTGAGGTATTCTACACCTTCCTCTCTACGAACCTTCCATAT
>CANGBH010000070.1 GCA_947451935.1 Chitinophagaceae bacterium | reverse complement strand
TATACCGTGTTTGCTAAAATAGATGGAACTGCATTCACAGCATTTATATTAGAACGTGGTATGCCAGGATTTACACAAGGTCCGGAAGAACATAAGATGGGAATCAAAGGCTCATCCACTGTTCAATTGTATTTTCAAGATTGCAAAGTACCCGTTGAAAATGTATTGGGTGAAATAGGCAAGGGACATATCATTGCGTTTAACATCCTTAATATAGGCCGACTTAAATTATGTGCAGCTACCTTGGGAGGAACAAAAAAATGCCTACAGGAAACTGTACAGTATGCTAAAACACGGGAACAATTTAAAAAGCCGATAGCTGATTTTGGTGCTATTCAACATAAGCTTGCTGAAATGGCCGTACAAATTTATGCTTCAGAAGCTGCATTGTACAGAACCTCTATGTGGATTGATGAAAAGGAAAACGATTTATTGCTAGCAGGTAAACCATTTAATGAAGCCATGTTATCTGCAGCTGAAGAGTATGCTATAGAATGCGCGATCTTGAAAGTATTTGGATCTGAATTATTGGATTTTGTAGTCGATGAATCAGTTCAAGTGCATGGGGGGAATGGATTTAGTGATGAATACAATATATCTCGTGCTTATAGGGATAGTCGGATCAATAGAATATTCGAAGGGACTAATGAAATTAATCGTTTGCTCATTGTAGACATGGTGTTGAAACGCGCCATGAAGGGAAGGTTAGATATGATGGGTCCTGCTATGGCTGTTCAAAAAGAATTAATGAGTATCCCCGAATTTGGAAATCAAGATGATTCACCTTTTGCAGAAGAACGAAAAGCTATTCAACAATTTAAGAAGGCAATTTTTATGGTAGCTGGTGCTGCTGTTCAGAAATTAATGATGAAGATTGAGTCCGAACAAGAGATACTCATGAATATAGCAGACATGGCTATTCAAGTTTTTCATGCTGAAAGTGCCTTATTGAGAACGATGAAATTGGTTGCAGATAAAGGTGAAGCAGCATGTAGCGTTGAACTAGATATTGCGCGTATTTATATTTATGATGCAGCCGATAAAATTAATAAAGCCGGTAAGGAAGCAATTAATTCATTTGCTTCTGGAGATGAACAACGTATGATGTTACTGGGGATTAAGCGGTTTACTAAAGTATCTCCATTTAACGCTAAGGATGCAAGAAGAAGAATTGCTGCCAGTTTAATTCAAGGAAGAATTATTTAGAGCGATAATTCAAACTATTTCTTTAGGTGTATCAAATAAATATCCCCCGTTGAAATCTCAACGGGGGATTGTTTATTAAAATAAGTTATGCTATTCAATTATGCTTCTGAAACGTTGGCCAATTGAATACCTTTCCAAGAGTTCTTTTCGGAATGATATGAAGGGGAGAACTGCTTTACAGGAGCTTCCTTGATTTCTTTTTTAGAAAACGCAATGGTAAGTGTGATTAATACTGTTGAAATGCCAGAAACAAGCCCAAGAAATGCAAACATATCATTTGCATGTTTTTGAGGTTCTGTTAGGTTCATTACAAGCAGTGTGATAAATGACCCGAAGGCAAAAACGATTGCACTCATCAAAATGGCTTTACTTGTTTCCTTATGATCCTGGATGCTATGTTTTACAAAATTGATGAATAGCATTGAACTGAATATGAAAACTGGAATACTTCCTATTAACAAAATCATTAATAAATTATTTTCAGTAACTCCATTCATTGCGATTGCCAAAGAAGTAAAAGCAAGTAGTAGGGTTAATGATAGCCCAATTAGTTTATTGATCTTATTATTTTCATTTAGGTATACCAATACAATGAGCATTAATGGGGCCTGAATAACAATACTCATGGTGTTAATTACTGCCCCAACACTTTCGGGGAGTAGCCCTAGGTTTTTTACTAAGAAAGTACTTAGAAAAGGTAAAAGGTATACTGAGGAGAGTAAAACGGCCTGAGTGATGCTGATTTTAAAATAGGATTTGGACTGTTTCATAGTGTTCAATTGAATTGTTTAATAAAGGGTATAGCTAAAACGCGAAATTGTTGTGCGAATTATATTTTAGCCCAAAATCAGTCCAAATTCAGTAAAACTGCCTCACGATTTAAGTATTTTTACTGATTTACTATCTGATTTTAGTGATCATATTCCATCATTAACTGCCTTACTTATATAAAAAAAGGGCAATCTGAGACCAGATGCCCTTAACCCTTATTACAATTCTAGACGTTTAGTTAATTATTTTGATAGGTGGGATAGTATTTGCTGATATTCGTCACACTTGTTTTAGATAATTCAGGTGTATTCGCTAAGCTGAAATCATCCCATTGTGAAGTAGCTGCATTTTTTCTTTGTGGAACTGCTTCTTTTGATACTTCTGTTTCTACTTTATTTAAGTCAAACATAGCTATGCTGATAGAAGCGAATGCGGTAGAAATAATAGTAATCAATCCAAACAATGATCTTATATCAGAAGCATGCTTTTCTGGGGAAATCAAATTTAATGTAAGCAATAGCATATATGATCCATAAGCAAACACGATTGCACTAAGGATGAATGCTTTATTAGTTCCTTTTTGTTCGTATACACTTGATTTTACATATTGTATAAACAATACAGATCCGAATAAGAAGACTGGGATAGTTCCTAGTGTCATCAAGTTCAATGTAGCTTGTTCGTTGAATGATGAAAGTCCCATCGCAACTACACTTATGCCTAAAATTGACGCAAGGCTAATTTTTATACCTTTAGTAATCTTATTATTTTCTGTAAAGTATAAAAGGAAAATTAAGGTTAATGGAGCTTGGAGTACATTAGCTAGCATGCTGATCCATACTGATGTTTTTTCTGGCAAGGCTACATATTTATTTAAAAGAGATGTAGAGATGAAAAACATCATGTTTGCTGCTGCGAGAGAAAGGAAATACCTGTTGCTGCCTTTTTGTTTTATAAAGATGATGGCTACAGGCAATAAAACGATAAGTGCGCTAATGAGCTGAAGGGTCGAATTTGATTGGTTCATAACTAAGGATTTTGGATGGTTTCCATTTAAAACGCAACGCTTAACCCGATAGTATAAATTGAGTTCAAATTGGCAAAAATTAAGGGAAAGTGCTTTTTCCAATACGTATTTCTACTATGGTATCACGATAAAAACTAATTTCGTACGATGCGATATATTATAATAGTATGCTTATCGATTATGCTGGTTCACACCAGCAATATCTGCCTTAGTCAAGCTAAATTCATTCCAGGTAAAACTAAAGGACTCATGCCTTATATAGAATATGGGCCGGGTGATGATCGACTAGGTGGTGCAAAGATGACCTATATGGATACTGGGGTTCTAGTTAAGGTTATTGATAGTTTGGCTACTGATTATATTATTGAGCTTGCCCCTTCATTCAGTGCATTTATTTTGAAATCAAGTGTGACTTTGGATCCCTCATATTCAGTTAAGCCTTTTTACCTCAGTGGTAATTGGAAAACTTTTTCAGATGCACGCTTTGATTATATCACTATTGACATGCCAGAGAAGTTGCCTTATAGAGGAAGTATGTTGGTGAATCCATCAAGATTGGCTATTGATTTGTTTGGCATTACATCAAATACCAATTGGATTACGCAGACTGGTAAACCATCAGAAATTCGAAATGTTTGGCTTGAGCAAATTCAAAATGGAATATTTAGAGTCTATATTGATTTAAAGAGCAAGCTCCATTGGGGGTATTCAGTCTATTATGATTCAACCTCATCTAAACTGACTATACGGGTGAAGCATGCTCCCGATAAAAAATTAAAAAATGTATTTGTTGCCATTGATGCTGGTCATGGCGGAGATAATTCAGGAGCAGCAGGTAATGTTTCAGGTAAGTTAGAAAAATTCCTCACATTAGACTATGCATTAGCATTAGAAAGAGAACTTAAAAAATCTGGCGTTAAAAATGTTTTCATGACGCGTCGCAATGATACAAGTCTATCAATGCCACAACGAATTAAGATGCTTCGAGATACCATGCCAGATTTGCTAATTAGTATTCATTTTAATTCATCATCCGTTGATACTGTAAATGGCACCAGCACTTTCTATCGTCATATAGGGTTTAGGCCATTAACACAAACCATTCTTAAGAGAATGGGAGAGCTTAATTTAAATGAGTTTGGTAATGTTGGGAGCTTCAATTTTGCATTGAGTGGTCCAACTGATTTCCCCAACTGTCTTGTTGAAGTAGCCTTTTTAAGTAACCATGATAATGAAAAGTTTATTCTTTCAAAGCATGGCGCATCCGGTGTTGCAAAAAAAATTAGGCAAGGCATTAAAGATTGGATTGAGTTGGAACGATAGTCATTTTTGGTCTTACATATTTTGTACCTTCAACCTCTACTAAATAAATTTCTATGGATCTTAAAAATTCGTTTGTACATCATGTTTATTTTTGGCTTAAGAACCCAGATAGTAAAGAAGACTTACAAAAACTTGTTGAAGGTTTGCAAGCTTTGAGTGTAGTGAAAGAAATTAAGGCCTTTCATATTGGTAAACCCGCACCTACAAATAGAGAAGTAATTGATTCAAGTTATGCCGTATCATGGCTTAATGTTTTTGAAACAGAAGAAGATGAGCGTATTTATCAATCACATCCCTTGCATTTGAAATTTATTGCTGATTGTTCTATGCTATGGCAAAAGGTAATAGTATATGATTCTTTGCAATTTTAATTTGAATTATACATGTTTAATAAAAACCGATCAGCAGCGTTAGGATTCATTTTTGTTACGGTATTAATTGATGTAATAGGTTTTGGAATTATTATACCTGTTATGCCCAAGCTTATACAATCGCTTACGGGTGGAGACATAAGCAAGGCGTCTTCTATAGGTGGACTACTGATGTTTACCTATGCCTTCATGCAATTTTTATTTGCTCCTGTGTTGGGGAACTTAAGTGATCAATATGGAAGGCGCTCCGTGCTGTTATTTTCATTACTTGGGTTTGGTGTTGATTACCTTTTCTTAGCATGGGCTCCTAGTTTAGGATGGTTATTTGTTGCACGGGTCTTTTCTGGAATTACTGGGGCAAGTTTTACAACTGCCTCTGCATATGTTGCTGATATTAGTACTCCTGAAAAGAGAGCACAAAATTTTGGAATGATAGGCGCTGCATTTGGCGTTGGATTTATTATTGGGCCATTGATTGGTGGATTGCTTGGACAATATGGTGAACGTATCCCATTTCTTTTTGCTGCAGGGTTAACTTTAGTCAATTGGTTATATGGATTCTTTATTCTGCCAGAATCATTAGATAAGGACAAACGAAGAAAATTTGATTGGAAGCGGGCTAATCCGCTTGGGTCTCTCATGCATTTAAAGAAATACCCTGCTGTGGCAGGACTTATCCTTTCTCTTACCTTAATATATATAGGGATGCATGCTGTGCAAAGCACGTGGAGCTATTATACCATGAAAAAATTTAGCTGGAATCCTGCCATGGTTGGTTACTCACTTGCATTTATAGGGGTGATGATTGCCATTGTTCAAGGTGGTTTAATTCGTATTGCTATTCCTAAGCTTGGACAATCAAGGGCTTTATTTATTGGATTGTTAATGTATACAATCGGTATGTTTCTATTTGCCTTTGCCGCATCCACGTGGATGATGTTTGCTTTTTCTGCTGTGTATTGTTTGGGGGGTATTGCTGGCCCAGCTCTTCAAGGTATTATCTCAACGCATGTACCCCCAAGTGAACAAGGGGAATTGCAAGGGGCTTTAACGAGTTTAATGAGTGCAACATCAATAATAGGCCCACCTATTATGTCTAACTTATTTGCTGTTTTTAGTAAGGATGGTACTGGTTATTTTTTTCCTGGCGCCCCATTTTTTGCAGGAGCAATTTTCTTTCTAGTAAGTACAATACTAACATTTAGGAGCTTAAAAGCAGAAAAAGTACAAGTTCCTTTTTAACTAACTCCTTGTAAATCATATGTTAACATAATTTTGTCAATTATTTTTCCACATTTACCGATTATTTGAAATAACTTTGTGGGGTAAATTTGAGTTAAGCCCAGTCTTTGTAAGTTCATAGATCATCTGCTAAGCACGTTCTGCTAATAGTTGTCTTGTTTACGCTCTGTGTTTCTCTCATGCTTTTTTAATTTTTATTTTTTAGAGAATGAACATTTATGTTTCAAATTTAAGCTTCAACGTTCAAGATGAAGACTTAAAAGAATTTTTCGCTGAGTACGGAGAAGTAACTTCAGCTAAAGTAATTACTGACAAATTCACAGGTCGTAGCCGTGGCTTCGGTTTTGTTGAAATGTCTGATGATGCAGCTGCTCAGAAAGCAATCCAAGAATTGGATGGTGCTACTGTAGAAGGTCGTGCAATCAAAGTAAGCGAGGCTAAGCCACGCGAGCAACGTCCAAGCACTGGCGGTAACGGCGGTGGCAGAAGCGGCGGCGGTGGCCGTAACTTCGGTGGCGGAAGCGGCGGCGGTGGAAACCGTTGGTAGTCTTACCTCACACACAACATTGAAAGAGAACCTTATGGTTCTCTTTTTTTTTGCCCTTCAAGGTATGTGTTTACAAGAACCGATTTCCTGCCAATTCGTGAAAGCTAGTTTATGTTTAGAACTAAGAAATATTAACTCATGCACGTTATCGTTAAAAATTATTCAGACCTTTACCCTTGAAAAATTAACCATGGGAATTGTAAACGAATTCAATGACTATAGAAAAAAAATGAATGAAGTTATTCTGAAGAATAATAACTTAGTGATGAAGCGTTTGTGGAATTTAGATACCAATACCTATGAAGATGGTGTATTGGATAAGAAGACAAAAGAAATGCTTGGGTTAGTATCAAGTATGGTATTACGTTGCGATGACTGCATCAAGTACCATCTTGGAAAATGTCATGAATTGGGGTTAACAACTCCTGAAATTTATGAGATATTTTCTGTGGCTAATATTGTAGGCGGTACGATTGTAGTTCCTCATACAAGAAGAGGTGCTGAATATTGGGAAGCATTGTTATCCGAATCAGAATCGAGTAAGTAAGAGATAAATTTATAATCTATACAATAGAATAGTATGAGTGAAGATGTTCAAGTTGCTCCTGCCGCATTAACTTCCAAAGATTTTCAAACTGATCAGGAAGTTCGTTGGTGTCCTGGATGTGGGGATTATTCGATTTTGGCCCAAGTGCAAAAAATCATGCCAACATTAGGTATCCCACGTGAAAACATAGTGATTGTGTCTGGAATTGGCTGCTCAAGTCGCTTTCCATATTATATGGAAACCTTTGGAATGCATTCTATTCATGGGCGTGCGACTGCGATTGCGAGCGGATTAAAAGCTACTAGACCAGAATTAAGTGTTTGGATTGTAACTGGTGATGGAGATTCCTTAAGCATTGGCGGTAACCATACCATCCATTTGCTTCGTCGGAATTTTGATGTAAATGTTATGTTATTCAACAATCAGATTTATGGTTTAACCAAAGGACAATATTCTCCTACCTCTGAAGAACATAAGGTTACCAAATCAACACCTTATGGCAGTCTTGATCATCCATTTAATCCATTAGCATTAGCCATGGGTGCTGATGGAACCTTTATTGCGAGAAGCATGGATCGTGATCCAAAGCATTTACAGGAAATGTTGTTACGCAGCAATGCACATAAAGGCGCATCTTTTTTAGAGATATATCAAAACTGTAATATTTTTAATGACGGTGCTTTTGAAATTTTTACTGAGAAAGGATCAAAGCCAGTAGAAACATTATTCCTTGAACAAGGGAAGCCTCTGCTTTTTGGTGCAAATAAAGAAAAGGGTATTCGACTAGATGGATTTAAGCCTATTGTAGTTGAGCTTAATGACGAGGTTACTGCAGCAGACTGTTGGATACATGATGAACGTGATTTTTATAAAGCACAAATTTTAGTGCGGATGTTTGATGATCCACACATGGGAGGGCACTTGCCTAGACCATTTGGAGTTTTCTATCAAACTGACAGGCCTTGTTATGAAGATCAGTTGGAGATGCAAGTACAAGAAGTCCTTGCCAAAAAAGGGAAGGGAGATTTAAACAAGCTTCTACGAGGCAATGAAGTATGGACCATAAAATAATTTTATACTAAAATGCATGAAAACGGATGGAGATTATTTCATCCGTTTTTTTATTACCGAATTTTGCTTTCAATATGATTATTTCTATTCATCCTGGCAATCCACAAGACCGATTGATTAAACAAGTAGCCGAGTGTTTATTGGACGGTGGTGTGATTATTTATCCAACTGATACGGTATACGGTTTTGGATGTGATATTTTTAAACCTAAAGCGATAGAGAGAATCTGCAGAATAAAACAAATAGATCCTTTGAAAGCTAATCTTTCCTTTGTGTGCAATGACTTGTCTGATCTGAGTAAATATGCAAGTTCGATTAGCACTCCTCATTATCGATTCATCAAGTCGCTTATTCCAGGTCCATTCACGTTTATTCTTCAAGCAAGCAAAGAAGTTCCAAGAATATTGAAAAGTAAGAAAGATACCATTGGCTTAAGGGTGCCCAATCATAAAATCACTCATGCCATTGCTGAAAAGTTAGGACATCCCATATTGAGTTCATCCCTTCCTGGCGAGATGGTTGAAGAGTATACCGATCCTGAATTAATCCATCAAAAGTTTGAACAGCTAGTCGATATTGTTATTGATGCAGGTCCAGG
>CANGBH010000069.1 GCA_947451935.1 Chitinophagaceae bacterium | reverse complement strand
TTTGAATTGGTTATACCCGTATACAAAACAACAAGACAAGTAAAAAAGCAATTTGATTCGGTAAGACAAAACACCAATCAAGATTTTCATCAACAAGCAACGCGTCAACCTCATAAATCGCCACCAAAGAGTGATGCCAAAGGCGATTACATAGAATTTGAGGAGATTTAATCCATCAAATGATTTTCAAAAAAATTAATGCCTTTTTTAATCCCCCTTATTTTCAAGGATGGGGCAAACAAAAAAACTATTTCGAAGGCTGGTACTTCAAAGTAGTCAATGCAGACGGATCTAAAGCATTTGCTTTCATTCCTGGCATTGCCATGGATAAAGACGGAAACAAACAATCCTTCGTACAGGTGCTCAATGGAAGAAAAAAAACAGCTCTATACCACAAATTTCCAGCAAGTGACTTCAAGCCATCTACTACAGAATTTTATGTAGAAGTAAATACAAACAGTTTTTCCTCATCCTCCATTTCATTAAACCTTCCAGGTGCCATTGGCACGCTTAGGTTTAATGGGAATAAACCATGGCCAAATTCCATTTTTTCTCCAGGTATAATGGGCCCATTTTCTTTTGTTCCATTTATGGAGTGTTATCATGGCATTGTAAGCATGGATCATAGCATATCCGGCAAATTGGTAATAGAAGATGAAGAAATCGATTTTGAAAACGGTCGTGGCTACATTGAAAAAGACTGGGGGAGGTCTTTCCCATCTGCCTATATATGGCTTCAATCCAACCATTTTAGCACACCTGGGATTTCCTTAAAAACCTCTGTTGCAAAAATACCTTGGCTCGGTAGTTCTTTTGTAGGCTTTATTGCAGGACTATACATACATAATAAATTAATTCAGTTTACAACCTATAACAGAACAAGACTTAAAAAGTCATTTGCAAACGACAAAGAGGTTGACATTGTACTTGAAAACAATAAATACCGTCTTGAAATAAAGGCTAAACGAGATCAAGCTACTGCTCTAGCTTCCCCAATACTTGGACTGATGGATGGGCGAATAGAAGAAAGCATGTCATCAGAAGTAGAGGTCAAATTGTTTGATAAAAGGAATAAGTCATTGATGTTTCATGACATTGGCAAGCACACTGCATTAGAAGTTGCTGGTCAAATTGATCAAATCATTGTTGGGTAAACCCTAGTTACATTTTTAGTCAACCCTTACAGACACACATAACAAATTATAGATCATAAAAAAAGGCCATTCTGTTTAGAATGGCCTTTTTTTTTATATAGGTAAGAGATTATTATTTATCCCACCAAAGAGGAGTACTTGATTTATCAGGACCGCCCAATTTTGTAACACCACCATCGTAACCGCCTTTATTAACTACGGCTTCACTAGGAGGGAAGATTAAACGTTTAACTGATCCAGCAGCTGTAGATGCATCTGGATTTTCGTTATTAATCCTATCATACAACTTAGGATATCCAGTTCTACGGAATTCAGCCCATGCTTCAGTACTCATAGTTGGACACAAAGCGATCCATTTTTGAGTACCAATTTGCTCACGTTGCTTTTCTTCAGTTGCAGCCCAAGCTACAGTGATATCAGACAATGGTGGAGCAGCATATTCAGATGGACCTTCAAATGGAGCAGGAGTATTATGGCTAGCAATGTAATTGGCTACAGGTGCGCCTGTAAAGCCCCACTGATCCATAGATGCAGCAATACCACCCTCATATAAGTCTTGAGCAGAAGCAGAACCAACGTTCCATCCGTTCAATTTAGCTTCAGCTAGATTGAACCAAGTCTCTGCTGCAGCATAAATTGTGAAAGGCTCTGTACCATCAGCAGCATTTTGGAATCTTGGAACCACGTTACTATTGTTGTCTTTGTCATTGAATGATTCAGACATTTGTGCAATAGTCAAACCGTTTCTCAACCCTTTGTAACCACCATTTGCAGCTTCTTGGAAGATTGCAGTCATCCTTGGATCTTCATATCCCTTAAGCACACTCTCCATAGAAGCACTCATTCTAAATTCACCCCACTCTGATATAACCCCAAGTGGGTTTAGGTATCCTGGAGGAGTTGGCTTTTGTGCAGCATTGTCAGCATTGGTAGTAATTAATCCACCAGGACCAGCAGCAGCAGCCTCAGCTTCAGTCTTTGCAAGACTTGGATTTACTTTAGAAATACGGATAGCAGCTCTCAATCTGAGTGAGTTTGCAAACTTCAACCATTGTGTAATGTTACCACCATAAATCACGTCTCCTGTAGCAAACGCTGATTTATCTTGATTTTGAGAAAGTACGGTAATCGCCTCACCTAATGATTTCAAAATGTCTGTGTAAATAAACTCTTGTGAGTCATATTCAACAACGTCTTGACCATTTCCAATTGTAGAA
This sequence comes from Chitinophagaceae bacterium, assembly GCA_947451935.1. Classification (GTDB taxonomy): domain Bacteria; phylum Bacteroidota; class Bacteroidia; order Chitinophagales; family Chitinophagaceae; genus Pollutibacter. The sequence goes on along the minus strand of CANGBH010000069.1, from coordinate 6,790 downwards.
TAAGGAAGAGGACCAAAGAAATCGGTCATCGGAATAAAGATGTACGATTTCCATACTTTAGCCACTGCTTCTTCTACAGGACGAGGTGACGGTGAATTTGGACCAGTTTGATCCAAAATGGTTTGTAGGGTAGAAGCTCCATTAAGGAAAGAGCCCCATCCACCATTTATCCAACGACCCACCATAGCATTACGGTCACTAGGGAATGCTTTTTGAGTACAAGAGAAGAACTGAGATTGTTCATCAGAAGCAAGAGATATAAGTAGCTGGTATCCACCTGCCCACTGATCCGTATTCAAAATACCTCCATACTCAGCACTACTGAACAACTTGTCCAACTGCTTAGGAGCTAATGTTTCAATTTTTGTTTTGTCGGTATTTAATTCATCGAACCCTTTAGTACATGAAGACAATAATGCCAGCATGCAGAAGTAGACGAAAAGATTATAACCGTTAGTGTATTTTCTCATAAACTACTATTTTTTAATAATTAAAAATTAAGGTTTAGGTTAAGTCCAAAACTGCGTGTAAAAGGCGAGCAGAAAGACTCAGTTCCTATCAACCCGCTTGCAGTAGAAACTACCAATTCCGGATCAAATCCTTTTGCGTTATTCATTAAGAAGAACAAGTTACGTCCAGTTAATGATAGAGTTGCTGACTTAAATGGAGTTTTTGCTATTTTCTTTTGAGGAATATTATAGCTTAGAACTAGTTCTCTCAATCTTACGTTAGAAGCTGAATACGTGAATGCTTCACCAGCTGGAGTATTTCTACCACCTACTGACATCCAATATGCTTCTGCAGTTGTTTGAACAGTATTCTTAGCACCATCTGCAGTTACACCATCTACTACCCATCCGCTTCTTCCAGCTAAAGTTTTAGCAGAGAAACCATCGCCAATAACGTTAGCATCAGTGAATGAAGTTATTACACCACCAATTCTAGCTGAAAAGAGGAAGCTCAACGCAAAATCTTTGTAGGTAAATCTGTTACCGAAACCACCAGTCCAATCAGGACGGCTGTTTCCTACATATACGTTCTGAGCACCAGTGATTTGAGGAAGTCCGCTTTCTAACACAACAATTTTACCTGCTGCATTTCTAACAAAACCTCTACTATACATTTCACCAAAAGGTTTTCCTTCTACGATTTTAGTATAGTTCATGAAACCATCTGATCCCAATACAAATTCAGGTGAGTTTGGAGAAATTGCAACTACTTTGTTCCAGTTTCTAGCAAAGTTCATGTAGAAAGACCATGAGAAGTCATTCGTTTTCACTGGTACAACATTCAAACTGATTTCTATACCTTTATTTTGTACATCACCAGCGTTAATGAATTTGCTAGAATAACCTGATGCTGGAGGAGTTGCTACGTTAACCAACTGGTTTTTAGAGTTGGTTTTGTAAAGAGTAACATCAGTTGTAATTCTGTTATTAAGGAATCCTAAGTCAACCCCTAATTCACCAGAAGAAGTAATTTCAGGCTTCAAATCTACAGCAGGCTTAGATTGGCTCTTGCTGATACCACCACCAGGTGTTACACTAAAGTATTCTTTAGTTTGATATGGAGCAGCGTCAATACCTGTTTGTGCGAAAGAAGTCCTAACCTTAAACAAGCTAACATAATCAGGTAGTTTAACCATATCTGAGATGATAGCAGTAAGTCCAGTAGATCCAAAGAAATAAGATCTATTGCTTGAAGGCAATGCTGATGACCAGTCATTTCTTCCAGTAACACTCAACACTAAATATTTTCTATACGTTACATCACCACTTGCGTATAAAGAGTTCTTCTTATATGCAGAGTAGCTTTCATTAGATGAAAGTTTTCCAGAAGCAGCGTTATTAAGTGTGAATACATTTTCATTCACCAACGCACTTGCAGCAGAATTTAATCCACTACTTGTTCTAGACTTCATGTTACCACCAGCGTTAGCGTTTACTTTGAAATCGCCAAAATTACCTTGGTAGTTCAATAGGAAGTCATTGTTCACCTCAGTATAAGCACTATTTGTCAAACCAAAATAGCCTTCTTCTGCGATTACATATGTATTCCTAAATCTACGATCCTGAGAATTTGATAAATATTTATTCAAACCAGTACGAACCAAAAGGCTTAGGTTAGGTAAGAATTTATACGTTAAAGAAGCTAACCCTTTAACATTACCAGAATTCATTTTATTGGTCGTGTTGTATTTAACCCACATAGGATTCTCTCCACCATTTGAACCTGGGTTCCAATAGTTTTGAATCAACTGACCTTGATCATTTCTAAATTGATAGTGATCCTTAATGTAATCTACTCCGATGTTTGTAGGCAAACGAAGAATTTGACGGTTTACGTTTGAAAAATCTTCACCTGCTTTTACAAAGTTATTTTCGATTTGATCGAAGTATGTTATTTTGGTATCAAATGAAAGTTTATCTGTGATATTTCCACCAACCCTAAAGTTGAAGTTATGTCTCAAGAAAGTGTTGTTATCAACTATTCCTTTCCCAGATATATTATTATAAGAGAAGAATGATTGAATTTTATCTCCACCACCGGTTACAGAGACACCATTAGTGTATGTTTGACCAGTACTGTAGAAATCCAAATAGTTATTTGGATGGCTTTCAAGTTTTGTTGTTGCAGCATCTGCTGGATTAACGCTCCAGTTGTCAACTTGCTGTCCAACTATTTTTTCTCCCCAACCTAGCTCAGAATTTCTGATGTAGTTACCACCAGAACCTTGAGAGTATGTATTTTGAAAATCACGAAGGTTAACTGGTTGATCAAGTTGAGTACTGCTGTTTACAGATATTGCAAGTCCTTTACCAGCTGTACCTTTTTTGGTAGCAATGATGATAACACCATTTGATGCATCACTTCCGTATAGAGCCGCAGCTGAAGAACCTTTTAGAACGTTCATAGAAGCGATATCATCAGCGTTCAATGAACTCAAATCACCAGGAACTCCATCAATGATAATCAATGCTTCACTGCTGTTAGCGAATGATCTATCACCTCTTAGTACAATACGCACATCAGATCCAACACCGCGAGATGAACGAACTACGTCAAGACCAGCAACTTTACCAGAAAGTGAGTTGGCTACGTTAGTTTCACGTGCTTTAGTCAAATCCTTGGTTTCTACTGATTGAGTAGCATAGTTCAATGATCTCTTGCTTTTTGTTACACCAAGCGCTGTTACAACAACGTCGGCCAAAGAAGCAGAAGAAGAAGCCAAAGAAACTGATACATCACTAGCAGAACCTGCTACTGAAACTTCTTTAGATTCGAAACCAATTGAGGAAATCTGTAAAACAACATTTCCTGCGGGAACTGATAAAGAAAAAGCTCCGTTAGCATCTGTAACAGCTTGGCCTTTGCCATTTTTAACTTTTACAGTAGCGGATGGAACACCTTGATTGGCAGCGTCTTTGACGAGACCTTTAATCTGCCGAGTTTGAGCTGTTACTAGATTTGCAACTAGTAGCAAGAACAGCATTACCTTAAGTCCTTTCATGAGATTAATTTAATGTTAATTAAAGATTAAATATAGGGGGTGAAGTTTTAAAAAAAAAAAAAAATACGTGCAGCGTTTTAATTTTTTCAGTTATTTATAAGTTACTAACTGAAATTTTGAGCTTTTCGAATCGTCAAAATTGATAAATTTTGATATAAAATACACATTATCAATGATTTAAATATTTTAATAAAATTTATGCGTTTAATATTTTAAAATAACTGGTCCCAAGTATCGTGGGTCACTCCCACAAAAAAAACCCAAAAAAAATGACGAAGGGTACAAAAAAAGGCGAAAACTTATTTCATTTTCAATAAAAGTGCGTTCCCGTCATTCACTCCCAATATAATAGCATGGTCATTCACTTGGGCAGCACTTCTAAAATTACCTTGTAATTTTAAGCCACTCACTGTTTGAGGAACATATTTAAAATTACCCTTGTTATCCCCGGTGAGTAAAATACCATGATTAGAGGTATACCTACCAAATCGCACTCTTGTCCAACTGTTATTACCAACCAATAGAATATCATTTTGATTATCTCCATTAAAATCAGCCACCACAGAGCCATAAACCGGGGCATATTGAGCTTCTAGTGGTAAGGTGTGCCGAAGAAGTTCACTCCCTTTATTTTCGAGATAGACAGTTTCCATTAATTCAGCTTTGAGTGTCTTGCTTTTTGACAACTGCTCTTTTGAAAACAAATCATCCATTTTAGCAGCAGCATAACTCTTGTAGGTAAGGAACTTTTTCTTGATTATAGGCATTTGATCACTCATTTCATCCCTCGAAAAGGCGGGATAATTCTCCCCTTGTATATAATAGAATAGAATGGGGTCTACCGAGCCATTTTTATCAAAATCACTAAATACCTCAGTCATAGGCTCCTTTTCCGAAACATGAAATTGGGTATTCGTTCCTGCATTCCCCAAAATCAAGTCGTCGTCGCCATCTTTGTCCATATCCGCTAACGTGATGGAATTCCACCAACCTTTGCTGGCAAAATGGATGTATTTATCTGATGCATCCAAAAATTTGTTGCCTGAAAACTCATAAACCTTAATAGGCATCCACTCCCCAACAACCACCAATTCCTTCTTGTTATCTTTGTTCAAATCAACCCATGCTGCATCGGTAACCATACCAAGTGTTTCAAAAAAAGGTGCCATAGTAGAAGTCTTGTCACTAAAATTTCCTTTGCCATCATTAATTAAAATCCGTGAAGGAGCAGGAAACGGATATTTTCTTGGAACTAATCTACCCCCAACAAATAAATCTTGATCCCCATCCCCATCTACATCAGCTGCCTTGACACATCCTTTACTAAATAATAAGGATGGTAATCCCTTCTCAGTAAAATCACCGTTGCCATTATTGATATAAAGCTTATCCTGCAACAATGGATCAGACTCGTTAAATTCATATCCTCCATGCGCAACATACAAGTCCGTATCATGATCTCCATCGGCATCAAAAAAACAAGATGCAGTTACTTCAGCACTAGAATCCTTTATAAAGACAGTTGTGTTAGACTGCTTAAAACTTCCATCTGCTGATTGAAAAAATAATTTCGAAATGGATCCTTGTGCATTTCCCAGAAATACATCTTTTCGATTATCATTATTAACATCCGCCACAACTAGTCCAGGTCCACTCCTTGATAAATAGTTTGGCAATAGTCGTTGGATATTAAAATCATTTATTGGATTTTCAACATGCTTGATATTCTCCAATTCAGAAGTCTGAAATATTGTTGGTGTTGTTGGCTTGTTATAATTGTAAACTCCTTTTGCATCAACCTCTTTTAAGACTAGTGTATTGTTAACAGATAAATTGGTTAACACTTGATAATGATCATTGGGCCATATGACCATCAATGAATCAATCTTATTTATTTTACCAAGTCCAAAATTTAAGCGCATATCTACTGAAGATTGATACCCTCTGACTGGAAATTGTTCTTGGAAATAAATATTGTCTTTACTATACATTTTTATTTTTGCACCTATACCATTTTTATTTTGCCCTTCTCCATTCAATACTACCCGGAGATAATTATTCTTAACAATTTTGTCCGCATTGTTTTTATATATAGAAGCATAATCATCCGTGTTATTTACAACAAGATCCATATCACCATCATTATCTAAATCTGCATAAGCGGCTCCGTATGAAAGTATGGGTAAATCAAATCCCCAATCTTTAGTACTATTCGTGAATGTACCATTCCCATTATTCTTGAACATGTAATTCGGAATTTTAAGCGTAGGCATCAACTCAAGAATTTTAGTAATGGGTTCTCCTGATTTTACTTTTTCGCCTTTAGCTAATTTAGCAGCCATGAAATTGATGAAATCATGATCAGAAAAATCTTTTACAAAGCCATTCCCTATAAATAAATCTTTATTCGTATCACCATCAAAATCGCAGAATAAAGCGGCCCAACTCCAGTCTGTATTGGACATCCCAGCAAGTTGTCCAACTTCAGAGAACGTGCCATCGCCATTATTCCGTTGAAGCATATTTTGACTAAACTGAGGCTGAAAACCATTCTTGATAAGCAGGTTGGTTTTATCAAAATTATTTGAACCAGCATGTGTCTTCAACAGATAATTCGTTTCAGGTAGCATATCGAGTGTAACTAAATCTGTCAGTCCATCATTGTTATAATCCGCTGCATCAACTCCCATGGTATTAAGGGAGGTCAAATTCATGCAATTCGCAAAAGACTCTGTAAAGGTTCCATTCTTATTATTGATATAGTAATAATCATTTTCTTCAAAGTCATTAGACACATATACGTCCGGCCATCCATCATAATTTAAATCTGAAACAGCGATACCCAATCCAAAATTCAATACGTTTGAAACAATGCCCGCTTCATCACTGATGTTTTGAAAATGTCCGTTATCGTTACGGTAAAGATGATCTGCGTAATATGGATTTTTCTCTTTTCGCATATCAGGATTTTCAGCAACCCCTGAAGAATATTTTGCGGCTGAATGGTTTAGTACAAAACAATCCAAATCACCGTCTTTATCAAAATCAAAAAAAGATGCATGGGTAGAATATCCATCGTCTGCAAGTCCATATTGCTCAGCTTGTTCTGTAAAGGTCAAATCCCCATTATTTATATAAAGAAGATTTTTTCTTTTCTCTGGATTTTCATCTGCACTTCGGCATACATAAATATCCAATAATCCATCTTGATTGATATCCACCATACTGGTTCCAGTACACCATCCTTGCTTTTCTGCTACATGACTTTTCTGCGTAATA
>CANGBH010000068.1 GCA_947451935.1 Chitinophagaceae bacterium | reverse complement strand
TCCATACCATGCACCCCACACAAAAAACTGCATAAACATCATCGCAGAAAGCTGAATCCTTGTTGTCAATTTCATAAAAAAAATTATTGCTCGAATATAGTAATATTCATATTAAAAGGCACAAAGAAAGGCGAGAGGGAAGAGGCAATAGTAAATACAAAAAAGGCACTTAGGCACGAAGGCACAAAGAAAGGCGAGAGGGAATAGACAATAGTAAATACAAAAAGGGGCAGAGGCACAAAGGGACGGAGAGTCAATAGGGAATAGGCAAGAGTTCAGCGTAAAGCGTCCAGCGTAAAGCGTAAAGCGTCCAGCGTAAAGCGTAAAGCTTGCAGCGTAAAGCGTGCAGCGTAAAGCGTCTAGCGTTAAGCGTCCAGCGCTCAACCTCTATGTCTTTTTAAAATACAGGCAAAGTTCCTGTAAGCCACAAGCTTCACACTTGGGATTTCGTGCTAAGCAAGTATATCGCCCATGGAGAATTAACCAATGATGAGCCTTGTGTACAAGGTCTGATGGTATATATTTAATCAGTTGTTTCTCGGCAACTAATGGGGTTTTTGCCCCTCGAGTTAAGCCAAGTCTTGCCGAAACGCGAAAGACATGGGTATCAACCGCCATATTAGGCTGTTGATCAATTACTGAAGTAATAACATTTGCTGTTTTACGTCCCACACCAGGAAGCTTAACTAATTCATCAACCGTCATAGGCACCACCCCACCAAAATCATTCATGAGCATTTGTGCCATGCCAATAAGATGCTTTGTCTTATTATTTGGATAAGAGATACTTCGAATTAATGGAAAAAGGGTTTCAAAACTTGCCTGTGAAAGTGCTTCAGGATTGGGAAATTGCTCAAAAATAGCTGGTGTTGTAAGATTGACTCTTTTGTCTGTACATTGAGCGGAGAGAATAACCGCAACTAAAAGCTGAAAGGGGTTGTCGTAAAGTAGCTCAGTCTCTGCCTCAGGTATATGCTGCTGGAAATAATCAAGAATAATCTGATACCGATCCTTTTTTGTCATAAGAAGTAAAGAATCGAAAGATACAACGAATTTTTAGTCTACTCAATCGTTGGTCCATCAAGGGAAGTATATTCCATGATTTTATTCACTGAATTTTCATTGGGAGAATAGCTAATACAAGACAAACATTCCATTCCTTCTCTTAACTCATTGAATTGTTCCATAGAAGCTGGATCATTTTCAAGAATGGACATAAAATCAGACTTTTCCTCTGCAGACATTTCATTATAGAGATAGCGAAACATAGATTCATTTATTAATGCACTCATTGTCAATTATTTAGATTTTAAACTACCCAAAAGGCAGCATGACTTAATGGTCATCAATAGGGAGGGGGATTAGGAGGCAGGACAGTTTAAGGATGGGTGCGGACAAACTGTTGAAACTAGAACGCATGCTGATGATAAATATTGCATCAACAATTGAAATAATTCAATTTTCTTTTATCAAAAAAATGTCTTCCCCTTCACGCTTCATCAAATATTGTTCACGAGCTACTTTTTCCATCCATAACGGATTGGTTTTAAGCAATTCAAGATCATGCTGTGTCTTTTCGATCTGACCCTTGTAATACTTTTTACTTTCACTAAGATCCTTCAACTCTTTTCGATATTGAAGATGTAAGAATAAGTTGTTGTGGTCAAAAAAAAGCATCCAAACCAGAAAGAATGTTGCGGCAAGAAAATACTTGCTTCGAAAGAACCTGAAAAAAGCAGGGAAAACTTTCATTTATAAATTGATATACTCAAAGTTAACAAAAAAGAAGATAGTTAATAAAGCCATTAAATCAATAAAAGAAGTTAAAAGAACCCATTTCGCCTGTAATATTGGCTTTTATCCTATCCCAGCTCCTTTTAATCCATCCTTTGTAATACCTTGCAACTGAAATGGAAAAGTCAAATTTTGTAGATCAGATTAGGGTCTTTTGCAGAAGTGGACATGGTGGTGCAGGGAGCAAACACTTCATGCGAACGAAATTCAATGCCCAAGCAGGCCCAGATGGTGGAGATGGTGGAAGAGGCGGTCATATTATCTTAAGAGGCAATAAACACCTTTGGACCTTACTACACCTTCGCTACTACAAAAATGTATTAGCTGAAGACGGTCAGCATGGTAACAAGAATAATATGACAGGCCGGGATGGCAAAGACATTATCATTGAGGTACCATTAGGCACCATTGCACGGAATGAAGAAAACGAGCTGATAGAGGGTGAAATCTTAGAAGATGGACAAGAATTTATATGGATAAAAGGTGGCCGAGGAGGATTAGGAAATAAGAATTTTGCTACCCCTACCAACCAAGCTCCAGAATACGCACAACCTGGGGAAGATGGTTCAGAAGGATGGAAAGTGTTAGAATTAAAAGTGCTTGCAGACGTTGGACTAGTTGGGTTTCCAAATGCAGGAAAATCAACACTTTTGTCATCCATTACTGCAGCAAGACCAAAGATTGCAGATTATGCCTTTACTACCATTACACCACAACTGGGAATGGTTGAATATAGAGAAGGACGTTCTTTTTGTATTGCAGACCTTCCTGGAATTATTGAAGGTGCTGCCGAAGGCCGTGGATTAGGACATCGATTTTTACGGCATATTGAGCGAAATCCCGTTTTACTTTTTCTAATTCCGGCAGACAGTAAAGATCATAAAAATGAATTAGCTATCTTATTTAGCGAATTGGAACAATACAATCCAGAGCTGTTGGATAAAAAATTCATCATCGCGGTTAGCAAAAGCGATATGCTTGATGATGAACTAAAAGAGGCCATTGCAAAAGAACTCCCTAAAAACATTCCACATATTTTTATCTCCTCAGTTTCTGGTGTGGGACTTCAAAAGTTGAAAGACATGCTCTGGAAAGAGTTGCAACCAGAATAGGTATAACCGATTAGGTAATCCAAAAGATTCTTATAATATCTTGATACCCTTTAATATAAGACTGTAGCAATCATAATGCACTAAACTGAAAAGTACAGGGCTATAAGCGGAAACAATCTCGTAATTTTAAGAATAAACTTTCCCTGTGTTTAGCTTCATTAATAAAGCGCTAAAACGTTTAGCGATCATTCTTCAAGTATTTTGGGTCTTCTTCCCAGGAATTCTATTCTTAGCAATAGGCTATATCTTTTTTACAAATTTCATTCAAGGAAATGATATCCTAATCACAGGATTGCGCTCAAGACAAACTGGCCTTTTCTTTATCATCGGCTTACTATTTTGGTCGTTAATCACTTGGTACACATCACGATTAATTGCATACAACAATGATCGACTTTTTCATATTGCAAAAGAGGAGCTGTACAAAACGCCAAGAATACTTGGGTATGCATGCTTCACCGTAATAATAATTGCACTTGCATCAATCTATTCCGGAAAAAATGACATAAAACTTCACGCGGTTGTAATTATATCTAGTGCCCTTGTCTTTCTGATTTTACATCCCCTATTCGAAAAATTAAAAAATAAACATGACAGAAGCCATCTCATAAAATTCAGGAAAATAATCTGGTTGTTTTATGCAGTAATTATTGCCTTGATGGTAGGTATTAACTCTCTCTCTACCTATATTATACTTCTTCCTATTATTCAAATTGGATACCTTTTTCTTGTGGTGACTAGAAGAAAAATTAGTCAAACCAATAAAAAACACAACAAATTCATCCAATATCCTAAGTTAGACACACTAAGAGATAAATACAGAAATCTTTTACAATGGATTTTCACTGATAAAGAAAGAATAAAGGATCCACTTAAAAATGAAATTATAGCTCAAACGGAAAAAAATATATTTTTTTGGTTTGGTTTATTCTCAATCGTTGCGTTGGCTATTTATTTACTAGCTATTTTTTCACTCCCCTTTTCACGATACATTACGGCTCTGCCAATTATTCTACTTTCCTTCGGCATCCTTTTAGGAGCAGGAAATATTCTAGCTCTTTTTTCCAATAAACAGAAAATCAATTTTCACTTTTTATTCATACTGGCCCTAATTATAAGTGGAATTTTCACTGAACCCCATCGGGTTAATCTGAGGAAGATACAAGCTAAAGATTCTCCCTACTCAAAACGACCAGAGTTAAAAAATCACTTTAATGAATGGATAAAAGAAAGAAGAGATGCACTCTCAGATAGCACAAAAAAAGAATATCCAATATATTTCATTCTAGCTGATGGAGGAGCTTCTCGATCTGCCTATTGGACAGCTTCAGTATTGAGTCGTATTGACTCAGAAACACATGGAGATTTTTTAAATAATATCTATTGCTTTTCCGGAGCATCTGGTGGAAGTTTAGGCAACCTGGCTTTCCTAATGGCAGCTAAGTCTAAGCACAAAACGTCAACTACTAAGGAAGTACAAGATTATCTATCAACAGATTTCTTAAGCTTCCCACTTGTTCGACTAATGGGGCCGGACATTCTATTACCTCTACTACCAATTGAGGTAGTAAAAGATAGAGCGGAAGCACTAGAAAATTCATTAATGAAAATACCTATTGAAAATAGCATTAGCTCATTCATTAAAAAAGATTTTTCTACATTGATTGCAGCTGATTCACTTAAAAATAAAATGCCGGTTATTTGTATTAACTGCACGCGCATGCAAGATGGATCTCCTGCCGTAGTCAGCAACATTCAAATCAATAACAATGTATTTGGAAATAGAATAGATGTACTAAAATTATTAGACCCTGGAGAAGGAATGACCATAGCTACATCCATTGTACTTGGCGCACGATTTCCATATTTCAGTCCAGCCGGCTGTATCAAAAATCAATATTTCGTGGATGGTGGATACTTTGATAATTCTGGTGCTGGCGTTGTGCACGAAATGATCCTTGAGTTGCAAAAAATGGTTATAGACTCCTTGAAAATAAATTCAAATCACTATTTTGGAAAATTAAAATTCCATGTGATTCACATTACCAATCAACCTTCAGAAGAACTAAAAATAAAAAAAATACATCCATTGATTAATGATCTGGCAGCCCCAATTAAAACAATACTAGGTTCATACACAAGTCAGACTGATATCAACAATGTTCGTCTTTATAAATATCTCCTTGAAATTTATAAAGGTGATACAACCTATAGAAAAATAAATCTATACAAGAAAAATGAAACAGACTCATACCCTATGAATTGGTCAATTTCAGATCAATCATTGAATAGAATGAATAAAAGATTACTCAATAATAAAGAGCTAGATACATTGATACAACAAATGAAGAAGTAGTAGTTAAAGGTCAAGTGTACATTAATCAACAAAACAAGGCTAACTATCTTTCCATTTCCAAAGATGCAAGCAAGCAAATGTTCTATAAGGCTTCCACTTCAAAGCGACTTCATTCATCTTTATCTTTAACTCTTTTTTGCTCTCTGCTTTTATTGAATATAACTTAATCATGGCTTGTTGAATACCAAGGTCATCAACCGGAAATACATCTTCCCTGCCCATTGCAAACATAAGCAGCATCTCAACTGTCCATTTTCCAATTCCCTTTATCTCAGTCAAGATTTCAATAATTTCTTCATCGGTACATCCATGCAATCGACTTAATTTGTCTTTGTGTTCAACTGAAAATGTTGCTACATTTTTTATGTAAGTAGCTTTTGAAGCAGACAAACCAACCATTCGCATTGAATCAATATCTAGGCTTAGTATTTGAACGGCGATATTTTTTCGTGCATCTAACAATGAAAAAAATCGATCTCGAATTACTGCTGCTACTTTTACTGAAAGTTGCTGCCCAATGATAGATGCGCATAAATATTTTACTAGATTTTTCTCTACAGACAAGCTGATGTCATCCTGATTGACGAGTACCTTTTTAAATTTTAGGTCTTTTTGAAGATGTAAACGATAACTAATAAAAGTAAGTTTAAATAAATTCCCAACTAACTCCTCCACTTTTCTCGTCTTTCAATTGAATTCCAGCGGCAAGCAATTGATTCCGTATTTTATCAGAGGTAGCAAAATCTTTCTTGTCACGTGCATCTTTTCTAATCTCAGCAATTAAATGAAGAATAGCAGAGATTTTATCATCATGCTGTTTTTGTTCGTCTTGCAAGCCAAAGATATCCACTAAATATACTTTAAACTTATCATTCATTAGTTTAAGTGTATCAGTAGCCAAGGACTCAAATTTTACATGACCATCTTTTAATGAGTTAATGATTGGCACCAATTCAAAAAGAGAAGCAAGCACTTTTGCAGTATTCAAATCATCGTTCATATCATCATCCAAGGAATTCAAAACATCCAAACAATGCTTATTTAATGAAGCATCTATGCTATCAGATGAATGCTGAGTCTCGATGTTGAATTTACTAAGTAATTGAAATGCATCCCAGATTCGACGCAATCCCTTTTCAGATGCCTGCAAAGACTCATTACCAAAGTCAAGTGTACTGCGGTAATGTGTTTGCAATATAAAAAAGCGGACCGTCATGGGTGAATATGCTTGTGTAAGAATTTCATGACTGCCAGAGAATAATTCACTTAACTTGATCACGTTATTATAGCTCTTACCCATCTTCCGTCCGTTGATGGTAATCATATTGTTATGCAACCAATATTTTGCAGGTATATGATGATTGCAAACAGCACTCTGTGCAATTTCACATTCATGATGAGGGAATTGCAAATCCATACCACCACCATGAATATCAAATTCTTGTCCAAGGTATTTTGTGCTCATGGCAGAACATTCTATATGCCATCCTGGGAACCCAATACCCCATGGGCTATTCCATCGCATAATATGTTCAGGAGCAGCATTTTTCCATAATGCAAAATCAGACTTATTTCTCTTCTCATCTTGAGACTCCAAGTCTCTAGTCGTTTCGAGTTGATCCTCTAAAACCCTTCCGCTTAGAATACCATAAGGCATTCCCTTAGCGCTAAATTCACGATGATATTTATCTACATCAAAGTATACTGAACCATTGATAACATAAGCGAATCCATCTGCTATGATTTTTTCTATCATATCAATCTGCTCAACAATATGTCCAGTAGCTGTTGGCTCAATACTAGGCTCCAGATTATTAAACTCTTTCATTGCCCAATGAAATTTGTTGGTGTACTTCTGCACCAACTCCATAGGCTCTAACTTTTCTAGGATTGCTTTACGTGAAATTTTATCCTCACTTTCTCTACCTTCTTCCTCAAAATGCCCTGCATCAGTAATATTCCGCACGTATCTAACCTGATATCCGAGATGCAACAAATAACGGTATAAGATATCAAATGTTATAAAAGGCCTTGCATGCCCAAGATGGCTCTCCCCGCTCACTGTTGGCCCACATACATACATTCCAACTCGATTTGGAGTAATGGACTTGAATTCCTCTTTTTTTCGGGTAAGTGAATTATAAAAACTAAGTGACGACATATTCAAATTTAAGAAAATCAAAGATAACCATAGAAATGCAGAATGAGGAAATCTCTAGTTATTAGAATGACTAAAACTATAATCAGAGATCAAAAAAGCATGATCAGAGATACCCTTTCCTCCCTTGATGAATTGAAGCGGGGTAAAATGTTTATCTGAGAAAATATAATCAATACGTAGTGTAGGAAGAAGTCTCAAAATCGATGATGTGGCACTCGTAAAGGTTGCTCCTATTCCACTCCCTTTTTCAAGAAAACCATCCTTCATATCCCCTTTTAATGTTGCATATGCATAAGAATTGGGAACATCATTAAAGTCACCAGCTAGAATAACTGGGTAAGGGGAGTTTTTTATTTCACTTTTGATGAAATCGGATTGAACCCCATGCCAATAAAATGTATTTCGCATTTTTTTTAACAAATGCATTGATTCTGCTTTATCGTATCCTGCATCTTTATTCAACTCATCAATCACTTTATATTCACGATTACCAAAACCAAATGACTGAAGATGAACAGAATAAACCCTCAAGGTGTCACCCTGATATTTTACATCCACAAATGCTGTGCTTTCAGCACTTCCTTGAGTTGAAACAGGAAATGGAATTTCTCCTTTATCTACGATAGGTAAACGAGAAAAAATAGCAATGCCTCTTTTATCTCCGCCATCATAAATATCCTCCCCCGAAAATTGAACATACTTATATCCAAGCTCATGCTGAAGATAGGATATCGGATTTGACTTCCCTAAGGATGGAATGGAAATAAATTCTTGAAAGCAAATAATATCAGGATTGTACTTTTTTAGTTCATCAAAAACAAGGCGTTGATTTTCAACTTTATTCTCGTTAAAAAAATACTCATCGAAAGGCACAAAATGCCTGACATTCCAACTCATAACCCTTAATGATTCATGTTTCTCAATTGTAAAATCACTACCTATATGAAAAGAATAATGGACAGAAAATGGAACGATACCAGCAACTAAAACAAATAATGAAAATAACGAAACAGAGGGGCGGATAAAAAGCCAAAGGATAAAAAACAAAAAAACTAATACAAATAGGTATGGAAAGAATAAACCTAAAAACCCAGTAAACCACCAATCATGAGGATGCATTCTAGGAGCAAGGCAACACGCAATAAATAGCAAAGCCGCTATTATGTTGAGCAGCATCAGTACTCGAACTGAAAATATTTTAAAATATTTTATCATTGGCGAAATTCAGAACAAGGTATCTGTGTATGTAAAATGATAACTAAACTAAATTGTAAAGTGAAGTAATGAATATTAAATATCCTCTTTACTCGCTTCTCTTAAAAACTTCTTTTCCTCGTCAGTCAACTTATCGTATCCAAATTGATTTATTTTATCTAAAATAGTGTCAATTTTTTGCTGTGTAATATTCTTTTTCTTCAGAAAAGGAGCCGTTGAACCTTGATTGTAAAATAGCTTATCCTTTGTAGAGGAGGAAGCATTTTTTGAAGGACTGAACCAACTGCTGGTGATTCTAGCCAAATTATTCATCCATGTGCTAAGATCATTACCAGCTTCTAAGAGTTTTATAAAGATAAATCCCATCAATCCAGCGATAAGATGAGGTATCAACAACACAGGTGATTTTATTAGGACCGAGGTATTTAGCAAAAAATAAATAAGCGAAATAACCCACAAGCGTATGCCCCCTCCTATCATTGGAAAAAACCTATACTTAGGAGAGATGGTTGCTGCCGCCACAGCTAACCCAACTAACGCAGATGTTATTCCAGTAAAATAAACACTTGCTGAGTCTGCCCCATACATTAAATTAGCACTAATGAAAAACGCAATTGCAGAAGCGGTTCCACAATAAAGATAAAGTGGG